>DATKKD010000057.1:0-10598 GCA_035543435.1 Thermoplasmatota archaeon | reverse complement strand
CTCGACGACTTTCTCTGCCTCTCGCAGGGTCATGTCGTTGCCGCCGGTGACGTTGACCAGCGCCCCGCTCGCCTCGGTGATGTCCACCTCAAGGAGTGGTGAGTTCAGTGCCTCGGTGACCGCGTCGATCGCCTTGTTTTCTCCTTCTGCTTCCCCGAGACCAATCAACGCGACGCCGCCGCGCTTCATCACAGTTTTCAGGTCAGCGAAATCAAGGTTGACGAGCCCGGGCATCGTGATCATTTCGGTGATCCCCTTGATGGATCGCATGAGGACCTCGTCAGCGACCTTGAACGCCGCGTTCATTGCGAGGTTCGGGACGATATCTAGGAGTTTGTCGTTCGGGATGACGATGACGGTGTCGCACACCTCACGGAGCCGTTTCAAGCCTGCCTCTGCGTTGTCCATACGCACCTGGCCTTCGACGTGGAACGGCAGGGTCACCACGCCGATGGTGAGCGCGCCTGCTTCCCGTGCGATTTGTGCAATAATCGGGGCGGAGCCTGTGCCGGTTCCTCCACCGAGCCCGCAGGTGACGAACACCATGTCCGCGGGAATGATGGAATCCCGGATATCCTGCTCGCTCTCCTTGGCGGCCTCTTCGCCTACCTGGGGGAGCGACCCGGCACCAAGTCCCCGAGTGAGATGCCGTCCTATTAAAATTTTATAGGGAACGTTCGCGATGAGCAAATGCTGCGCATCGGTGTTGATCGCTATGAGATCGGCGCCGTTGATGCCCTCACCGAAGCATCTGGTAATCGTGTTGGTTCCCGCGCCACCGCACCCAATCACTTTGATGGTGGTTGTTAGGCTCTCCAGCACCTTTTTTAATTCGTCATCATTGACTCCAGAAACCTTCATGTTGTCACGTCGTGGTTTTGCAACAGTCTTTTTCTCTTCCTCAGGACAATCTACTTTTGGTTCTTCCACAATAGTTCCCTCCTCAACAAATTTCTTCATCTCTTAATTTCACCATCCTCACAATAAGGCCCCATCGATGAATATTATAATTTTGCCAATATTGTAAACAAATCTCAATTCTTAAATATTTCCAAAGAAAAATCTTTACTTTTCACAGAATGGGTGAGGGCCCCTAGGGAGATTCGATCTGCGTAAGCAGCATAATGCATGATATTGTCCCTGGTGATCCCCCCAGATACTTCGATAAGGATATGGGGATTGATCTGTCGGATCTTTCGTGTGATTGCTTCCCCTTTTCTAGGAGTGATGTTGTCCAACATGATGACGTCGATATTCCCCTTCGCGGCAACAAGGGCATCCTTTTCGTTTTCTACCTCGATCTCTATTGTCTTATGAGGAGCCTTCTCCTGAACCCGTCGTAACGCTTCCCTTACGGAGCCGACGAGTTTCAGATGATTATCCTTAATGAGCACCCCGTCGTAGAGCCCGTAGCGATGCGGCTCTCCTCCGCCGAGGATCACCGCCTTTTTTTCATAAGCGCGAAATCCGGGAGTCGTCTTCCGGGTCGCAGCGATCGATACGGAAGGATTGATTTTACGGCATCGATCGACCAGCAGGCGGGTCTCGGAAGCAATCCCGCTCATCCTCCCGATGAAGTTCAGGGCGAGCCTCTCCCCTTTAAGGATCGCTTTGGCGGACCCATGGATTTCAAGGACCCGTGATCCCTTCCGTACACTGGTGCCGTCTTTAACAAGGAGGAATGCTGTACCATTTGTTTTTTGGAATACGCGTCGCGCTTCCTCAAGGCCAGCCACCACGCATGCTTCCTTCGCGATAATCGTGGCACAGGCTTTCTCGTTCTTCAACAACGCATCAGACGTGATGTCACCGTCTTTCTCCAAATCCTCCCATAGATATCGGTCAATATCGTCCATAATACTAGTTTTTATAGTGTATTCCTGTTTAAAGGTTTTGGAGGCCCTGTCCCATGAAACTAGGTATTATCGGTTGTGGCGCAATCGGCACCGATGTCGCAAAAGCGGCTGACGCGATGAAAGAAATCGAAGTGATTTATCTCCATGACCTGAAACCAGAAGCATCCAAGAAACTCTGTTCCACCTTGAAGAAGGGAACCGTACAAACCGTCGCCGAGTTTCTCGAACATGTCGATCTCGTGTTTGAGGCGGCGTCACAGCAAGCAGTGGGACAGTACGCACAACAAGTTCTCACTGCAAAAAAAGATATGGTCATCATGAGTATCGGGAGTCTGTTCGATGACACCTTACGAAAAAAGCTAGAAACTACTGCTCGAAGAAATCACTGCAAAATCTACCTCCCATCCGGCGCTGTCTGTGGGATTGACGGTGTTCTTGCCGCTAGCGTCGAACGCTTGGATAGCGTCACGTTGGTCACAACCAAACCTCCGGCTTCCCTCGGGATACAGGTCGAAGACCGCACGGTCGTTTTCGAAGGATCAGCACGCGAAGCGGTGAAACGGTTCCCTAAGAACATCAACGTCGCAGCATGTTTGTCACTCGCGGGTGTCGGGTTTGATGAGACAAAGGTCGAGATCGTCGCAGATCCCGTGGAATCAAGGATTAGCCATAAGATACTTGCGCATGGTCGTTTCGGAAGACTTCGCGCTGAGGTTGAGAACATGCCGAATCCCGATAATCCAAAGACGAGCTATTTGGCATCCTTGTCTGCCATCGCGATACTCCAAAAGATCATCAGCCCGATTCAAATCGCATAAAAAAATTAGAGATTGATTCCGTCTCTCGGTTATCGTGTCAGGTGCTCAACGCATGACCTTCGAACTCAAAGAGCGAGACGCCTCCGGCCGCATCTGTAAATTCACGACCAGCCATGGCACGGTCACCACACCGACACTTCTCCCGGTGATCAACCCGAACAAGATGTTGATTCCACCAAAAGAGATGAGAAAGCGGTTCGGCACCGAAATCATCATCACCAACTCCTACATCATCTCCAAAGACGACCGTCTCAGGTCACAGGCGCTCGAACACGGGGTGCACCATCTTGTGGATTTCGACGGCCCTATCATGACCGACTCAGGCACGTTCCAAAGTTATGTCTATGGTGATGTTACCGTTGACCCGCTTGAGATCGTCCGCTTCCAACGAGACATCGGTAGCGACATCGGAACAATCCTTGACGTCTTCGGGACCCCACGCCAGACACAGGCTGAGGCTGAACGTGGGGTGAAGGAAACCATTAAAAGGGCGAAACAAAGCGTCCCCGAGAAAGGAGAGATGTTGCTTGCCTGCACGGTCCAGGGTTCTGTCTATCCAGTGCTCCGTGAATACTGCGCGCACAAGCTGAGCGCCCTGGATGCGGATTTCTTCCCGATCGGAGGGGTGGTGCCGCTCATGGAGAACCAACGCTATTCGGATCTTGTCCGCTGCATCCTTGCTTCAAAACGAGGACTTAATCCCTCCAAGCCCGTACATCTTTTCGGTGCAGGGCACCCACTGGTCTTCCCGCTCGCGGTCGCCCTCGGATGCGATTTCTTTGATTCATCAGCATATGCGAAGTACGCGGCGGACGGCCGTCTGATCTTCGCTTGGGGGACCGAGAAGCTTGATGAGCTATCGGAACTACCGTGCTGCTGCCCCGTGTGCTCCCATTATACGGCTGCGGAGCTCCGTGTGCTGGAGGCCAAGGAGCGGACTCTGCAGCTAGCCCTCCATAACCTCTACGTGAGTTTCGCGGAGATTAAAAAAATCAAGGCCGCCATCGCAGGGGGATGGTTATGGGAGCTCGTGGAGCAGCAAGCCACCGCGAACCCTGCGGTCCTCGATGCATTACGAGAGCTCGAAAAACCAAGGAATCTCACCTGGCTAGAACAACAGGAACCCACCAGCAAAAAAACAGCACTCTTCTACACGGGGCGCCATACGATTCATCGCCCGACACTGTACCGTTATCATACGCGCTTGCTTCGGAGGTACCATCCTTCATATTCAAAAACGGTCATTCTCCCTGAGGGAAACAAACCCTATTCTGTGTTTTATGCCAAGGAGATTCGGTCAATACTGATGAAACGGGATGCCCAGTTCCTTGTCCGTTCCCATCTCGGCCCTGTCCCCGTGGAACTTGATGAGATGTACCCGCTGGCTCAATCCGTGTTTCCTGAGACCGTGGATCAAGAAACAGCGCAGTATGTCAATGCCTTGTTTGAAAAATATGTCCGAAACCGAACGATACTGGATTTTCATAAGGCGAACAAAAAAATCACCACAAAGCGAACCCGGAAAGAACCCCTCAATATGGATCTGCTACGTATCTCAGCGGTCGCGGATATGCAGTTCGGCAAGGGCGCTGCACGAGCGCTTTTTTCGGGGGAGCTAAGTATCGTAAAATCAAAAAAGACCGGGAAGATTCGCACGGTCTTCTGCAACGGAGACCATATTCTTTCCATGCGGGCGGAGGACGGTCTCTTCACCTTAAAAATAGCTGGAGGACGTCGCCTCCTTCGGTCGTTCAAACGTCCATCTTTACGGGTCGTGATTGCTGATGATGCGGTCCCTTTTGTGAGGGAAGGGAAAAGCGTGTTCCCGCAGTTCGTGCGAGAAGCCGACCCTTCCTTGCGCCCGTTCGATGAGTGCCTCATCGTAGATCACCAGGATCATCTCGTCGCGGTTGGTCGCGCCCTGCTCACTCGAACGGAGATGCAAGCCTTCCGCCATGGTGTCGCCGTCAAGACACGGGAATCCGAACAATAGAATGCAAGAATATCCAAAACTCTTATTATCTCAAACCCTATTACTGAGCATGGTGCACTCAAAATGATGGATGAACGGAGGGAAGATTGATGAATCGATTCCAAGAGCTTGCTGAGCAGATTAAAATATTGAAAACTGCTCGTGATATCTTAAAAGAAAAATACGATACGTCAGAGTTTCACAAGAAGAAAGAGAAGTTTCCTCAGACCCCGACACCGCCAACCCCTCAGGACGGGGAGATCTACAAGCTTCTCACGGCGATCCAGCAGCTCGATAAGTACATCAAGGAGCTGCAAGACGAGCAGTTCAAGGTCCTCAAGGAAGAAGAAAAATAGGGTTCACGTACTCCAACCCAGTGCTACTTTTGTCTGATTTCTTTCAGCCGGTTCTCAAGGTCTTGTTGCAGCTTTTGGGTGATGTCTCGTTTCGTGAAGACATCCGCCTTCACTGCGGTCGATATTTTTGTGGCGAGGAGGCGCGCGATCTTGCCGCGCTCGGTCTTCGCCGCCCGGTTCACGAGGGGATGCTGGAAGATAATCCCGTGTTTCGGCGGTCTGCCTCCCTCTTTTTTGAAGCGGAAGAGCGCTTTTTCCGCTCCGAGGATCTGGACGGTTGATGCGGGGAGCATCGCCATCCTCTGCATCCCGCCAGCAAGGGAGACGAGTCGCGCCCCGATCAGTGGTCCGATGATGGCGCTCGTGTTTGGCGCGATCGTCTTCATGTCGCTTTCTATCTGGTTCTCCAACCGTGTGATCTCGTCGTTGACCGCCTCAAGGGTTTTCTCAAAGGGTTTCATTTTCTTTTTCGGGGTCGGAATCAATGCCCAGGCGCTGAGCCGCTCTGAGAGGAGATTTGCTGTCTGGATGAGGTCGTCCAGCGCGTTGACCATCTGGATGATCTGCAGGTCTTCTGACTGGAGGAGTTCGTCGACTCGTTGTTGCGCAAGCATCATCGAGACCTTGTGGAAGAGGTCCTGGGGGAACCCGTACTCGCTCGGGTCGATGGTCATGGTCGTAAAAAACGGGTCACTTGAGAAGGCGCCGAGGGAACGCAATCGTTCCTCGTTGACAAGAACTGTTGTATTTTTAACAATCTCTTTTTCTTCTTCCAGAATCTTGTTGTTGGCGATGGCTTGGAGCCGGCTGAGCAGGTCTTTTTCGCGTTTCGGGAACAGGATTTTTTGTTGGACTCCGTGTTCATCACAGAGGAAGGTGCCGAACCATTTCGTGATCAGGTAGGTCGTCATCAGAGATGATAAGGGCTTCCTTTTTAATGTAGTTTACGATACAATGTTACGTTCTTTTTCTTGGGTGTTTGAAAGAGATTTTAAATATGAGAACTTGTATTACGTGTGTTAACAAGTATCCAACTTGGGGGTCGTTTGATGAAAACTGAAAAGAAAGAACGTATTGTTCTTACGAATGTCATCGAAACCGAGCTTGACATTTTACGAAGGCATGTGCTTATCCTTCAAACCCTGAAGCAGAGCGAACCAGCGGGTATTATCAAATTATCGGAACTCACGAAAAACCCACAGCATATGGTCCGGTACTCGCTGCGGATTTTAGAACAGGAAGGACTCATCGAGCCGTCACCCCAAGGCGCGGTCACGACAGAATCAGTTGGCAAAGCGATTCCGATGCTTAAGGCGAAACTTCGGGAGATGGGAGAGACCATCGACGAGATCATCAAAGAACTCGGCTAAGGACTCTAGTCGTTCTTTTTTTTCGTGTACGCCGCGGTAACTCAGTTGGGAGAGTGCACGGCTGAAGACCGTGATGTCGAGGGTTCGATCCCCTCCTGCGGCATACCTGTTAATTTATACAAATTAAAAAATAGTCCAGGGGTTCAAATCCCTTCCCCTGCATCTTTTTATCGCAAACGAAAATATGTTTCGTGATTATAGTCACATTAAATTCTTATATGATTGCATCATTCTTTAAAGATAGGAAATGGGAAAAGATGAAAAAATGCCTCATTTCATTAATGATTATTCTCATAATGATTTCTCCTCCTTTTATGGTTGCATCAAATTCTTCAACCTGTATCAAACAGCCCTTGAAATCCACAGAACAAATCAGTTCTAAAGAAGTACAACAGAATCATGTCTGGCCTATGGAGAAAAACGATGCACAACGAACAGGGAGAAGTATGTATGATTCTTCTCAAAATAAGGGTGGTGAAAAATGGAAATTCTTTGTAGAATACGAATGTTTGGAAGGTGTCGCAATAGACAAGGATGACATTGTTTACGTGGCGGCTCCTCTCGATGGATTATACGCTATCTATCCCAATGGAACAGTCAAATGGAAATATGACTTCGAAGGATTTGATTTTGAATATCAAACTCCAACAATAGCCCCAGATGGGACGATTTATATTGCGACATCAAATGACCACGTGTATGCTTTTTACCCGAATGGAACTCTAAAATGGGTTTTGAATATAGGGGGGAACTTCTTCACGACACCAGCTGTGGATTCTCAAGGCACAATCTATGTCAGCACTCAGGAGGGTTTCATGTATGCTATTACCACTAAGGGGACGATACAATGGGAACGAAATCTCTCCGATTGGGCATCTGATGTTGCCCTTGATGCAGAAGAAAATATCTATTTTTATGGAGCGTATAACAACTCTTTGACTTGTTTAAACCCTGACGGCAGCATAAAATGGGTGCATGACAATCTCGTAAACATACTGTCAGGTCCTGTTATTGGAGATGACGGCAGCATCTATCTTGTAGGGCCTGTAGGTTATTTATATGCTTTTTATCCAAATGGTACAGAGAAATGGGAAGTTGATTATGGCGTGTGGCTTGGTTCTCCATCTATTGCTTTCGATGGGACAATCATATGTGCAGGATATATTTATGTTACTGCCTTAAATCCAAAAGATGGTAGCATCGTCTGGCGTCATAAGTACGGAGAAGAGTGCTATGGAGATGTTTCAGCCGCGGCGATTGGAAGAGACGGCACCATCTATTTTGCGTATGATACGTACTCTGATTCGCTTGCTTTTGTTTGTGCTCTAAATCCTGATGGGAGTTTTAAATGGGAGACTCATTTGACAGCAGATGAATATCAGCGCGATTATGTTTTTATTCTTTCTGACCCTGCCATCGGAAGCGATGGGACAGTATACATAACATCAACGTTTGGGCCATGTCCACCAACTATTTTTGATATAGGGGTGATACATGCTATCGGAATTGATAATGCATCTATACCTGAACCACCTTCGATAAATGGTTCACCGATGAGCAGACTCTTCAAGAGATGCTCGTACACTATAACATGTTCTGTACCAGCTGGAGAAGATGTGTATTATCTCATTGATTGGGATGACAACCCTGAGAATGTTATACGTGATAATAACTGGATTGGACCGTATCCCTCAGGACAAGAAATTAAAGTGAACCATGTTTGGCAAAATTGGGGTAACCACACTATCAAGGTGAGAGTTAAAAATAGTGATAATGTTTGTAGCAACTGGGTGACTCTTGAAGTAAAACAACCATCCTATCTATTCTTTGAACGGTTGTTCGAACGATTCCCCAATGCATTCCCGATACTCCGATATCTACTTGGATTTTAACCATTGTTAATCCTTGTCGTACCGGTAAACATGGGTTCAAATCCCTCCCCCTGCACTTTTTTCTTAATTTATCAGGAGTAACTAGGACTAAAAAACGATTTGAACTCCTAAATGCCGGTACATTAGAAGGAAGATTTTAAATAGAAACGGTTCATTGTTTTTCTTTAGGGACGGAAACAGATGAAAAAATGTTTGGCGGTTGGAATCATTCTCTTGTTCATCGGTGTCGCAGTCACACCAAGCATCAACTCGAATGTCGTGAAAACATCTGATGATAGCAACCTTGTTGAAGTGACTTCTCAAGCATGCGGTATCCAAGGATTCGGGAACACCACAGCGAAACTTACAAAACAGCAATACCAGAACCTGGAGCAGTATCTGGTTGATTTCAAAACCAGGTTGAACCAGACCTGGACAAGGGAGGAAGCCATTCCCATTTTCAAAGATGCGGTCGTGGAGTTAAACAAGTATGGGTTATTACCACAGGGGATAAGCGTCGAGACGGCACAGAAATTAATTATAGGGGGGCTTTATCCGACGAAAATATTAAATTTGTTGAAAAAAATATTGCTGTTTCAGAATAAGAAAATTGATACCCCAGATGATGTGTTAAATTTATTTTGTCTTGTCTATACCCATGCAATACATGTTTATGAGATTAATTTTATAACACTTATTGCGAGCGCATTCGGAGCCATGTATGACAAATATAATTTGAAAGTATTTTACTTATTAAATGAATTGGTTTTTGAATATAGTCAAATAAAACCTCTCAAGTTTATGAATGAGATTGGTTCTATAAGTCCTGCGTACTATTATTATACAATCGGTCTCAAGGGTGTTCAAAATGGAAGCGATGCTTTTTTCAGAGCGTATGGTTTTTCAGGAATAAAAATATTCCTTGATTACGGCACCCTCGAAGCAGTTTATTTTGGTTATGCATTAGAAGCCAAATTAGTTTTATAAACAGAAAAAAATCATTTGGTTCTATCGACAGATAATAGAAGATGGCTTTGTCACTCCTTGTCGTACTGGTAAACACAGGTTCAAATCCCTTCCCCTGCACTATTTTAATTACAATATAATATGATTTGTGATTATTATCACATAAAATATTTATACCGTAAAATTGTTTGATATCAGATATTTTAATGAAGGAAGGAAAATGAAAAAGTATCCATTGATTGGAATTAGCATTATCGCTGTGGTTTTTCTTGTTCTTGGCTCGTTTAACAATATCGCTGGTTATCAGACAGTCCAAGCATCGAACCAGAAAATCATCACCACTGAACTCAACGAGAAAGACCTGCTGTTCCAGACCATCATTGACATGGCGAAAAACAAGGAGATTCAGAAGGTCATTCTTGGTTCTGAACTAACAGAGAAACGGTTCTTTGACTCAGAGATGAGATTCTCAACCTTTAAGGTTCCAGTGATAACAAAACAATTCCTTGGACGCATCTATACCATAGGTATGGTTCTATTCAGAACACCTATTATTATTAAATTATATCCGGTGCTGGAAAAATATCATATGAATTATGCAGAGATGCAGAAGGAATTATCTTTTGTTATCGAGAAGGATTCGACACTAAAAAGTGAAATGGCGCAATTATCAAGTTTTTCTTGTGGTTGTGGAGATGAAAATCCATCAATATGGAGATTCCCCGTCGTATGCACCTTTTTATTTATTCTTGCTTCCTTAACTCGTGGCAGTGATAGATATAATGACCCTATTGAGTTTATGCTTGAAAGTTTTGCATATCGGACTGCTGAAACAATCCACTGTCCTTGGGTACAATAATTGAGGAAAATCAAAGAAACAGAAATGTTTGACAGATGAAATTATTGTCTGTCAATCCTTGTCGTACCGGTAAACAGGGGTTCAAATCCCTTCCCCTGAACTAATGAATCGTGATGAATTTACTGGCAAATTTGTGCTCCCTTCCCCGCAGGAACATATAAAATAAATACTTTTATTTATATGATAGGCATTAGCATGGAAATTGGGGTTCTTCATAGTAGGTAAAGCTCTTTTTTCTCGGTTTTAGATCTTTTTTATATTTCTTCATGGTTCTTTCTATAAAATTCCATCATATGGACAATCTGGCTGCTGATAGGTCGATGTTCCTTTTTCGCTAATTTTTTCAGTAGTCCAATATCTTCCACATGAAGACTTATCGTTGTTCTCTTTATCATTGGATTCTCCCCGGACATTCTTAGGTTTTCATTCGGACGAATATTATGCAAAGTTAATTAATGTGCATATAATTTATATAACCTTGTGCATAACTATAAATACTATTATGCGTTATGGAAACTCCTGATTGTATC
>DATKKD010000056.1:0-12017 GCA_035543435.1 Thermoplasmatota archaeon | reverse complement strand
CGATGTCAAAGAATAATTTCGGGTTCTCCACCCCCGTGTCTGCTCATCCGAGGACGCACCTTGATGACATGGACCGATTCTGAGGTATCGTCAACCAGCAGGGCAACACCTTTCTCGTCGCCCATCTTTTTGATAGACTCTGCGATATCGCCGCGCATGTAGGTTGGTCGAACCAACCCGAGCATGTCGATATCCTCCTGGGCAGTTAATCGATGACACACGATGATATCGGCGTGTGAAAGCACCTCGGGCTCCAACGCACTCGGTCGTTGCGTCGCAAGGATAAGTGAGAGCCCAGGCTGCCTGCCTTGCCGCATCCACTCAGTAAGCAGCACCTCCTTACTTAACGTGTCATGGTCTCGTGGGATAAACACCTGCGCTTCATCCACCGCGAGCCACACCAGCGGCAGACCAGCTGTTTCTGTCATCAAACCCACCTTTTCTTCCTCATACGCCCTCCTTGCTTGGACCTGGGCTTCGAAGATTGCCTCGCTTATCAACGACACCACCACGTCTTTCAATGGCTGTGATGGAAGAGAACTTAGGTCAAGAATAGAGACAACACCACGCTTTACAAGGTCAGTGACGGCGAGCCCCTTTGCATTAAAGATTTTCCAGGAGTCGGCGACCGCGAGGAAATTTTCCGCGGCTGTTTTCACGAGGTCCGAAGCACGGTCATCCTGCTGGATGCGCACAACAAGATCATGAATCGAAAAACAATCAGACCTCGCCTGCATTGAAAGCACAGCTCTGGAAAGCGTGATACTAATAGGATCCGTGGACTTCACACCGAACAGGTGACACCAATGTGCCGCAGACACGCTCGCGACACGAAGGGAGAAGCTCACGGCATCGATAGATTGTTGCCTGAACTCGGCAACCGTCTTCATTGGAACAAGCAGACGAACAGGGAATCCCTGCGGCTCGCTCCCCCCTCGGGCAAGCTGCGTTTTTTCAGCGACGTTCGGAAAATGCATGGTCCAGAACACCCCGAGCGTATCGACCACTATCACTCCGAGTCGTTCCCTCACGACGTCCTTGAGCCTGCATATCTCCTCAAGGAGCACCCCAATGCTATAGGATTTCCCGTATCCTCGTTTTCCACATATGAAAACCACATGAGGCCGAGTCACATCCAAGAACACCTGGGCTCCAAGTGATCCATCAAGCGCGTAGTATCTGCCCAGCGTGAGAGTCCCACCGTCTGTTTTTCCCCTGCGCCCTACGACATAGTGCGTTTCGGTAATCGATGAGGATTCTTGAGTACTCTGACGACCCATTGCTGATATCTCCCAGACGTTCACAGTTGCATTTTCAGCAAAATATATATGCTCTAAAATATTATATAGTTTGTTGTCTGGGAGGCAACACTTAGTAAAAGTAAGAAGGCCACCTTCGTTTCCATCCACCTTTGTCTCGTCTGGGAGGTAGACGCATGGATCAAGTACCATGCTCCTATGAAGCAAAAAGAAGAACAGAGCAGAAAATCTTGACAATTCACTGCCGCGACTGCGAGCAAGGCCATTCAACGCTGTGCAATCACATCTGCCGTAGAAACATCATGAAGATTCTACAAAACGAACACGGGATCGACCGTCTCATCCTCGACCATGTGCTCGTCAAAGTGTTCGCGGGTGAGGAGCTGCAAAACCTTCAAAACCTCTGTTCGTTCGTTCAAAGGCTTGAGGCCCATCGCCATACTCAAGTCCCCCACATGGAATTCGCACACTGTACTGTCTGCACCGAGCAACGTCAGCAAGAACTATCGGCTCTTATCGATGAGGCATCCTGTGACCCAATCGACGCGCTCCTCAAACTCCATAAACTGCAAGAGAACCTGTCGACCCCTCCGACATCATGCACCGAGTGTTATGATAATTATAGGGTCGTCATTTCGGAGTTGCTGAGGAACAGCGACCTGCGGCATCTTGTAAAAAAACACATAACCAGTGACGAGTACTATATGAAGCATATCAGGCCGTATGTCAGACCGGGGTTTATTGACTCATTTCTCCAACTCGACCCGCCACCAGATGCAATGTTTCTGGAATCGTACGAGATCCAACGAAAGCGAGGGCAACCATTCCATGTGACCCTATACGTCCTTCGTACCCGCCCCGAGAAACTCTATTTTATGGTACCGCCAGAATACGAGCTCCCTCACGATGAACTCCACATCCTTGAGATGGTACGTACATCCCTCGTACAGCATCGACCTAAAGACGTCTCGTTTATGGACGCTGCGACTGCAGAGGAGTATTTCCACCGCCTCAGCACACAAATCATCTCCCGTCATGCAAGCAATCTCGGGATCAGTATGGCTCTCGACCATATCGAACATCTCTCGGATATCTTCGCACGCTACAGTGCCGGATTCGGAATCCTTGAGGACCTCCTCCTCGACCAACACATCCAGGATATTTATGTCAATGCACCGGTGAGCACTAACCCACTCCACCTCGTCCTTGACGGTGAGGAATACACCTCCAACATCTATTTATCTGAAGGGGATGGTGACGCGCTCGCCTCCCGTTTCAGGACTTTCTCAGGCAGGGCGTTCTCAGAGGCGTCACCCGTTCTCGACTTGGACCTGAAACAATTCCGGACACGGGTCGCAGCGATCTCAAAACCACTCACCTCTCAGGGTATTGCCTTCGCGTTTCGACATCATCGATCCAAGCCTTGGACCCTCGCCCACTTTATTGCGAACCACATGGTCTCTCCACTGGCGGCAGGTTTCCTCAGCTTTCTCGTCGACGGTCAAGCATCGCTGTTGATTGCAGGCAGTCGTGGCGCAGGGAAGACATCTCTCCTTGGTGCCTTACTCCTGGAAATCCCGCAACGATTCCGCATCCTCACTATCGAAGATACCCCTGAGATTCCAGTCGATGATTTTCAGCGAGAAGGGTACAAGATACAATCGCTTATAACCAAATCAATCGCGACTGGCTCCGCATCCGCTGAGGTGGATCCGACCGATGCGCTACGCACCGCCTTGAGACTTGGTGAATCCGTCCTCATCCTCGGTGAGGTGCGGGGAGTGGAGGCAAAGGTTCTCTTCGAGGCGATGCGTATCGGAGCCGCTGGCAATCTCATCATGGGGACGATCCATGGGTCTACGACGCGGGATGTATACGAGCGGGTTGTCTACGACATCGGGGTGCCCCCGACCTCGTTTAAGGCAGTGGACGCAGTGGTGATTGCAGCCCCGATTCGATGCGAGGGAGGAATCGAACGGAAACGAAAGGTCGTCCAAATCTCGGAAATCATAAAAAATGGATGGCAGACGACCCCTGACCCTGACAAGATCTTTCAAGACGTTATGATGTATGATGCCTCGCAGGATGAGTTGGTCGCTACCGACCTGCTGCACATGGGCCAATCCCATGTGATCCAGTCCATCGCAAGAAAATGGGGGATTACCGTGGAAAAAGCCCTTGAGAACATCCAACTCCGTACAGATATCAAAAAGCATCTTGTCGACCACAGCACCGCAAACAAGAATCTCCTGGAGTCACCGTGCGTAAGAGATGCGAATAACGCCTTATGGATGAGCATCGAAGACAACAGACAACGAAACGGAACCGTGGATTATGAAGAGGTTCGCAGCCAGTGGATGGCCTGGTTCGAAACCTATGCGAGGAAGGGGCTATGAACGAAGAGGTTCACTGGTTTGTGCGAGGTGCCAGGTTTGCAACAACCCACTTTCCTTGGATTCTCAGAAACGATGAACACGCCCGGAAAAAAAATGCTCATCCGTACTTCACCCAAGAATACCTCGATACCTTGATTTTCACAGGGTTTGATGTTCAACCAGTGGATATCCTTCGTTTCGCGTACATGAGCGCTTTTCTCGCCTTCGTGGTACTGTTTTTCATTGATCTTTCTGTTCTCATTGCCTTTTACGTGGTTGTCGGCAACATCGATGCAGTCACGCTTCTTCTCCTAATCATCCCCCTCGTCGTCGTACCTTTCGTTGATATGAATCTCGTCGCTATTTACCCAAAGACCTATGCCAAGTATCTGCAGATTCGATCGCTTGGCGACATCCCTGAGATCTTGAGTTATCTCGTCATGTACCTCAAGCTGGTACCAAATCTCGAAAACAGCCTACGTTTCGCAGCATCAGAATCCATGACTGTGCTTGCGCGGGACCTCCGGAAACTCATATGGGACATTGAAATACGAGTCTATACTGGGGTCGATGACGCAATGACCGATTTCGCGATACGATGGGGTCAGTACAGCGACTACTTCAAACGCTCGCTGCATCTCATCCATGGCTCCATTCAGCAACACGATGAGGTCTCCCGTACGATGACGCTCGACCGAGCGCTCGACGTCTCTTTAGAGGGAACGAAGGAGACTATGAACCAATTCGCAAAACGGCTCCATCAACCCACCGTGCTGCTGTATTCTCTCGGTATCATGATTCCGTTATCCCTTGTCGCGATGCTACCAGCCGCGGGTCTTGTTGGTCTACGTATTACCATCGTTCAGGTGTTCTTACTCTATGACATCCTTCTGCCTCTCTGCATCTATCTTTATATGAGGAAAATTCTCCTTTCACGGCCAGCCGCTTTCAACCCTCCACACATCCCTTCGGATCATCCCGATCTCCTTTTACTCAAGAAACATCGAATCGTTGCGATGTGCCTTATCATCGGGGTTTGTATAGCGTTTCCTGGGATGCTCTTTCCTCTTGCTCCATATATCCCTTCACCATTGACAGGCCTCGTTTCGTATCTTTTAAATCCTCAAGGGCTCAATACTGTTATCCCTATGACCCTGTTCTTAATCTGGGGGGTGACATCCGCCATCGCCATCTATTGTTCCCTAATAGCCAGACCTGCCAAAAAAATACGAGATAATATTAAGGCCATAGAAAAAGAATTCAGCGACGCGCTCTACATCTTAGGGAAACGAATTGCGGAGGAGAAATCACCTGAAGAGAGTTTTTACTATACAGGCCAAACTATGGAGGGTACTCGAATTGCTGAGGTTCTCCATCAGACGAGCTATAATCTCACCGCGATGCATGCGAACCTCACTGATGCATTATTTCATAAAGATTTCGGATCACTTACCCTAGTGTACTCCGATCGAGTGAAAGCGATCCTTCGCCTATTTGTGGAGGGGATCCAAAAAAGTCAGCGAGCTGCAAGCGCTTCCCTCATACGTATCGCCGACCATCTGAAACAATTGCAGGAGGTTGAACAAAAAATCAATGACACGTTGTCTGAGCTTACGACAACCCTGCGGTCCACCATGACCGTATTCGCGCCGCTTATCGCTGGGGTGACGCTTGCCATCACCACGCTTATCTCAAGGGTCATCGGTACGCTCGAAGGAGCCGTCCCACAAGATACCTCCAGCATCACCTCAATGATCCCTAATGTTTCATCGTCATTCATCCTTGAGAACATCCGCCCTGAATTCTTTGTTCTCGTCATCGGTTTTTATCTGATAGAGCTGGTGATTCTGCTCACCCGTTTGACCAATGGCATCAGCGAGGGAGACGACCCCACGATGTTTCAGTACAGTCTGAGCAGGACACTACCTCTAGCAATCATGGTGTTCTCATGTACCATCATCGCTGGCCAGTTTTTTTTCTCACAACTTCTCGCACAGACTTAGATTCCTAAGAAAATTCTTCTGGAGCAGGAGTCAATCTTATTCGTACGAAGTGATGGTATCGTCGGGATATGTATATGAACATGTAGACGAAGACGTACCGGACTAATTACATAAGAAAATCGTTTATTAACGCACATGCTATGATGAATACTGGTGGATGGTTGGGATGCAGAGCGAAATGGATTTAGGGGCACCGCGCGAACTGAAACGGCCGCTCGCGGTTCGGGCGCTCCGGCGTAGCAACGTCCGGAAAAAAATAGCGGAGTATCTTTTTGAGATTAGTCCAAACTACAGCTACACTGCTGAGATCGCGTACCATGTTCGGACGACGCCGTCCAATGTCATCGGCGCGATCCGAGGGATGGAGGAGCGATACAAGGAGGATGAATCCTTGCTTACGTTGGAGATCGTGCAGGAGAAAAGCTGTGGGAACAATGTCCGTTTATACGGCATCACCGACTTCGGGAAAGAGATGCTGCAAACAATGAAGGACCGAATGTGATTCTTCGTCTAGATCGGGAGTGTTTCTGAGGACCCGCTCGCGTTAAGGAGGTCCTGTAACGCTTTTCTGTAGTCAGAGGATTCTGCACTGAGCAGTTTTTGTATGTAGGGCGCAAGGTATTCGCCGTAGTCGATTTCTTGCTTAGAATACTGCCATTTCAGGTCCGCTGCTTTTCCAAATGTGAGAAGGAATGCATACGCGATGGCTTTTCCCTTAGGAGTGTCCGGATGTTTTTTGAGTTCTATGAGCGCGTTTTTTTCGCCGAACGTTTTATAGGTGCGCGCGATGGCATCCGCGAACCGGGCAAGCGGAGGAAGCGATGGAAACTTTGGTAACTTTGCCAGGATGCTTTTCCGCTGGTTGAACTCGAATGCATGCGTGATGATGACCGAAGGAGTATCATCGAGGTCGAATAAGGATTCGGCCATAGCAGGGTCTTGGACGATTGTCTTAAGGTACTCTTTGCCGTGTTGTTGCCAAAACCGCTCCAAGATCTTATTCGGCGTCACCTTGGCGACAATGAGCGGTTCATTCATCTTATTAAGTATGAACTCGAGTGCCTCCCTCTCCTGCGGGGTTGGATTGAGCGCATTGACGAATGCATCGACATCCGTTCCATAGGTGACACCGTCCAGCACGAGGATCTTTTCCTCCCCTGCTCTGACCGAGGCTTCGTGGCTTTTCGCGGCTTGTCTAATAATCTCGTAATCGGTCAACTCGCCGCTGAGGTATTGCTGAAGGAACTTGGTTCTCTGCCCGGTGGAAAGTTCACTATGTTTTCCAACCTGGGTCATGACGCCAATGTCGAAATCCTCGGACAGATTCCTTTGTAGGATATACTTTGAAATGGTAAACATCGTGTTCTTCGTTGACTTTGCACAGTTTTCGCATATCGCGACGATGGTTTGGGCCGGCTTCCATTCTATTCGAAGGTAATTGAGGGTGAGGTACTCTTTCTCTTGAGCGGTTTTTGTCGGGATGTGCGGGCAGGTGACGACATGATCCGTCGCCGGGAAACTGAGCTTGCTTGTGATGAAGTCGATGAACTCTGCCGGAGGTCGGGCTTTTTTACCTGTGCACACATACCCGTTATCCCAGGAATAGACATGGAGTTTTTTCTTAAAGACGAGGTCCCTGATGCCGCGTAGTCGGTACACCGGGTCGTCGAAATGTTGTACTGCGATGAGTTTTTCCTTGTCTGCTTTTCCCCGCTGGGCGTACGTGACTTCTCCCGTGGGGAACGTCAAGGCCGCGAGGAACGGTGCTTTTTCTGAGATAGCGAGCAAGAGGGTACCCGCGAGGGCACCATCGAGGCCTTTCTTGTTCGCGAATCGTTCCAGCTTTTCTTCATCATCCTGGACGCTTTGGATTTTTTTCAGTTGTCGTTTGAGTTTCCGGAAGTATCTTGTACTGTCATCCGTCCCCGCGGGAAGCACGAGGAAGGGGTCATGTCGGAGTTTCTTGGCGTTCTCGATGAGGTATTTCTCTTGTGATTTCGGGGCGGATCGCGCAAAGCTTTTCGCAGGTCGTTCCTTCTTGGCCATCTCAACCGAAGAGAAAAGAGGAGGTGTTAAAGTATGTTGTGGTAAGAAGATAATCATCTCATGGTTTCTGACAGAGGTAAATCGTATGACAAACAGCTCGAAGCATCGTTCTAAAATTAATAGATATTCCGATAGATTAAAAGATGAGCGTCTGTTTCAGATAGTGTGATGGCATGAAGGTCTATGAGGCAACCCTTTCGCGCCGTAGCATCCGCCGGTTCCAACAGAAACCTGTTGACCTCGAAATCCTGAAACGATGTGTGAATGCTGCACGGTTGGCACCATCCGCCGCGAATCTCCAGCCGCTCGAATATTGCATTGTGACAGAGAGGACGTTGTGCGCGCAGATTTTCGACACCCTGCACTGGGCAGCGTATATCCAACCGAAATGGACGCCGAGCGAAGATGAACGGCCGACCGCATACATCGTGATCCTAGTCCGAGATACTCAAAATCCATACTATGAGCGTGACGTCGGTTTTGCGACCGAAAACATCGTCCTTACCGCTGAGGGGGAGGGGCTGGGGAGCTGCGTACTCCTCAATATCGAACACGCCAAGATTCAGGATATCCTGAGGATCCCGCTTACCCTCGCGGTCGATTCCGTGGTCGCCCTGGGGTACAAGGCAGAGACCGCGGTGGTGGAGGACATGAAGGACTCGGTGAAGTACTGGCGTGACGAGCAACAGGTCCATCATGTTCCGAAACGACGGCTTGAGGAAATCCTCCACATAAATCGATTTTAAAACCATGACATCATGTGTATCAAAATGTTAAAATCGTTCTTTGGCATTACCCTCGCTCGATGAGAGAGTACAAGATCAAACGAGGCTTAAACCCTGACATCAACGCACTCGTGGCACAATATTTCGGAGCAACGATAGACGTACAGAAAGGGACGACCTTTTCCGTTGAGGGAATCGGGGACGTGACCATGCGACAACAAAAAACCTCCCTTTTCATCGACATCATCCCGCCGAAGAAGATCTCAGGAGACTATTCAATCATCAAGAAATGGAACGAGTTCCTCTTCGAAGCGACCGGTAAGGATACGAAGGAACGGAAGAAAGAATTCGGAAAGCCATAGCAACAAATACCATTTGACCTATTCAACAGGAGTAACTTAGAAAATTAGCTTTGTTTCCATTTCCCAGAATGATATTTTTATATAGATGTATCCTTTGCTATGAGATAAACATTAACACGGATTTTAATCGCCGGAATCTGATCCGATATATAATCGCCGAATCATCTCTTCGTTAAAATTTTCTTCTGCCTGTTTTTTCTTCAACCTTTCTTCTTCACATGATTCTGACCGTTTCATATTTCCACCTTTTGACGTATCAGTAATATCATTATTCACGTTTAATAATTATTAAAAACAGATTAAAAATGATTAAAAATCAATGATGACAGAAATCATTGGCACGATTTAATACTCATGTCTTAGGACGTCAGTTAAAACATACTGACAATTCGGACATACTCGCGCATCAAAAGGGATCTCATGGCCACACATTGGGCAGCGACGACCGGATACCGCTTTTTGTTGTTCTTCACTTTTTAGAACTAAACCAATGATCACTATGGGAACGCTAATAGACATCAAGAGGACACCTAATGCCCCAATAAGATATTCACCTATCACACCCATAACTATCGCAAGCGCAGCAATTGAAGATAAAATAATTCCCATAATTACAATATTTCTTTGAATAACCTTTATCTCCTCTATTATTTGTAACTATTTCTTCTTTAAGAACATATCCTCAGAACTCATCAGGTTTTCCACGAACTTGTTTCAATTACAGATAGCCTCCATTAGCGGAAAAATTATTATAAATAACAATGATTACCGATACAATCAGGGAAGAAGATTTGAATATGGATTGGCATTGTAAGAAATGTGGTAAAAATTTTGATAGGGCATTAACACGACCAACAGTAAAACCCGGGACTCTAATAAACATATATAGTTGTCCCTTTTGTAAATCAGATGAAATTGAAAAATTATGATGTAAATGTAAAAGTAAATAATCATTTGATTTTTTATTTTATCAGAAATGGGAGATTAGACCTTTTTAATTCAATCTAGGAAGGCATTGACACGGTTTTTATAGGTGTGAAGCAAAAAGAGAAAAAATGTGGGGTTTAGTGTTTTAAGGGCCCATATGGCACAATTATTATCTGTTGATTGTTGCTTTTCTTGTTGTCGTCGAGCAAAGTATTCTCAGTCATCTTTTGTTAAAGTAATAAAGATTATGTATAGATTGAAAAAGTTCTAACCATCCTATTTTTTATTTTTTCACAACATTTATATGTATTTCCGAATTACAAAAATACTGGGGGTCAAAGGATTATCGATGCTCAAAGAAAAAACATTGTTCTTGCCATTATGGTTTTATGCTTACTTCTCAGCAATGTATTCCTTTCCAATGACGTGACCGCAGCGCCAAACACACCAAACACCCCGAATCCCACCGATGGGGCGACGAATGTATCACTTATGACAATGCTCAGCTGGGTTGGCGGGAACCACCCTGTTAGGAATGAGACTATCACCTATAATGTGTACTTCGGTACGAACAGCATACCACCAGAAGTTGTCGACAACCAAACAGAAACAACCTATAACCCAGGAAGTCTTATCTTCAACACCACCTACTTTTGGAAGATCATCGCCTGGAATAACTACAATGAATCGGCTGAAGGACCACTTTGGAACTTTACCACACTGCTCAACAACCGACCCGAATACGGTTCTCCATCTCCTGCCAATGGATCGACAGAAAACCCATTGAGTTTTATCTGGAGCATCCCCATCAATGATACTGAGGGAAACCTCATTTCATGGACCATTGAGTGTTCCGACGGAGATACAAGCAGCAGGAATAATGAATCAAATGGCACAAAAACACTTTCTTTCTCCTACCTCTCATTCGATACTCAGTATACCGTGTGGGTCAATGCAACCGATCCGTTCGGGAGCGGGATGTACACAAGGGAATGGTACATCTTTCAGACCCAACCCAACCTACCACCAGTCTTCGGAACACCCACTCCCTCAAATGGTTCCATGAACAATGCCCTTAATCTCACCTGGTGCATCGCTATCAATGATCCCGACGAAGATTATTTTACTTGGACGATAGAGTGCGATAACGGGCAGTCAAATGGGTCAGAAGTCGCATCAGACGGTACGAAATCAATCCATCTTTCAGGGTTAGCCTCTACAACAATATATAAGATTTGGGTCAACGCGTCTGATCTCCATGGGCGCGACCTGACCACAAGGTGGTACACCTTTCAGACAAAAACTAGCCTACCTCCCGTGTTCGGTACGCCGACACCCTCGAATGGTTCTCTGAACAATACTCTCGATCTCAACTGGAGTATCCCTATCAGCGATCCTGATGGAGATATGTTCTCATGGCGGATTCAGTGCTGCAACGGTCAGCAAAGTAACGGATCCGGTGCGGCCAATGGTACGAAGTCTCTAGTACTCTCCGATCTTGCGTACTCCACAACGTATAAGGTCTGGGTGAACGCAACGGACCCTAGCGGCAGCGATATCTATAGACGACGCTGGTACGTCTTCACCAGCCTGAATCTCTCTTTTAACAGCCCACCGCTATTCTCTAGCCCCAACCCAGCGAACGGCTCAGTAAACATTGCTGTAGGGACACCATCACTTTTGATAATAATTCAGGACCCAGAAGGGGACCCATTCACCTGGTCGATCACCACCATCCCATCGATAGGGAATTGCTCTGGGACCGGTGCAACCAACGGGACGAAGACTTGCCCTATCAAAGGCCTTACCTACGCGACTCACTACACATGGATTGTATCTGCTTACGATGGTTCTACGTGGACGAACCAATCCTATTCCTTCACCACCGTCTCGTCAGTACCTCCCCCACCCCCGCCGTCTCCTCCTCCCGCAAATCAGCCGCCGATTGCGGATGCCTCCATCGGGGAACCGTATCATGGCAATGTCAACGCAACGATCATATTCAACGGCTCGAAAAGCCATGATCCAGACGGGAATATCACCCGATTCTTCTGGAGCTTTGGTGATCATACTAATGGCACAGGGATGATCGCTACGCATGCCTACCGAACACCAGGGGCGTACAATGTCACGCTCACGGTCGAGGATGAGGACGGCGCAACTGACACAGATACGACCTCGTGTTTCATCACACAGCCAAACCGTAGACCGATGCCACCGACGATCATCGGACCGACTAATGGGACACAAAACACGACCTATGTCTTCACCGTGGTCTCGACAGATCCGGACCATAACGCGCTCCGCTACACCTTTACTT
>DATKKD010000055.1:0-1514 GCA_035543435.1 Thermoplasmatota archaeon | reverse complement strand
ATGAGCAGGGTTATTGATGAACTCCTTGGTGACCTGCACCATGAAGTCGAACGGGACCGGGCTGATGATGCCGGTGAACGCACCTATAAGGTAGAAATGGTACCGCTTATGCTCAAAATTCTGCTTCAGCTCCCCGAGCAGCTGGGGAACAGATGCATCCCCGATGTCCTGGAGCGCGAACATCGCCTCCTCGTTCGCGAGCGAATCATCAGAATCCTTCTTCAGAAAATCAATGAGAGCCGGCACCGCCTGAGGGTCCTTGCTCTCCCGCAGGACCTTCAAGGCCAGGTAGCAGCTCCATGTGAAATCGGTTCCGAGAAGCCCAACGAGCTCACCGGTCGCATCGCTCCCCATCCGAGCTAGTTCCTTCAATACGGTTCCCGCATACTGTTGAATCTCCTCTTCCTCCTTGTCGAAAAACTCATCAGTGTCCAAGGATTTCAAAAACGCGATATGCTTGCCGAGCGTCTCTACGTGTTCCTGCATGGTACCCCTCACAGAGGTGAAGAGACAATTGTTACTTAAACATTTGTCCTCGAGGGAACGATGCACCTTTGATAAAGGGAATCCCTTAAGAATCTAGAGTGTTTAACGGGTGAAGAGAGTATGGCAGCAGTCGAGATAAAAAACCTGGTAAAAAACTTCGGCAAATTCCAGGCAGTCAAAGGGATCTCATTCTCCATTAACGAAGGAGAAATCTTCGGTCTAATCGGTCCGAACGGTGCCGGTAAAACGACCACGCTACGCATTGTCTCTACCTTGCTCACTATCACTGACGGCTCTGTCACGATCCTTGGCCATGACCTTTCAAAGCAGGCTGGCGAAATCCGAAAACTCATCAGTTACCTCCCTGAGGACGCTGGAGCGTACAAGAACCTCACCGGCCGGGGATACTTGCAGTTCATCGCGAATTTCTTCGACCCGAAAGAGCATCGACAGATGCTCGACAAAGGTATTAAAATCACTGATCTTGGCGTCCGCATCGACGACCGCGTCGACACCTATAGTAAAGGGATGATGCGACGCTTACTCGTAGGAAGAGCGCTTATGACCAACCCAAAGCTAGCGGTTCTTGATGAGCCGACCTCGGGGCTTGACGTCATCAACGCCCAAGAGATCAGAAAGCTCATCAAATCCACGGCAACAAGCGGCACCACCGTGCTCCTCTCATCACACAATATGCTTGAGGTGGAGTACCTCTGCGATAGGATAGCCCTCATCTCAGAGGGCAAGATTGTTGAGGAGGGAAAACCACGCACCCTCATGGAGAAATACAAAGCGCGTAACATTGAAGAAGTTTTCATCGAGGTAGTGCACGAATGAGCGGATTAAGCAATATCATCAAAAAAGAGGTACGGGAGCTGCTCACGCCGGCAACCTTCCTCCCGATCGTCCTTGTCGCATTGATTTTCGGCGCTTTGGGCACCAGTATCCAAGGCATTCAGGAAAATGCGCAGGCGCCACCAATGATCGGCGTCATCACTGAGGATACCGGCAGCTTCGGCAATATCACC
>DATKKD010000054.1:0-44375 GCA_035543435.1 Thermoplasmatota archaeon | reverse complement strand
GCAGGCGCTCGCGGCAGTACTCGGCGGGACCCAGTCGTTACACACGAACTCCATGGATGAAGCACTCGCGTTACCCTCAGAAAAGGCGGTGCGGATCGCCTTGCGTACTCAACAGATCATCGCGGAGGAAACCGGGGTGACCAACACGGTCGACCCTCTTGGGGGTTCCTATTACATCGAGTGGCTCACGGATACCATGGAGGAGGAGACCTACAAGTACTTCGACAGGATCGAACGCCTCGGTGGTGTCATCCCTGCCATTGAAAAAAGCTTTTTCCAAAAGGAAATCGCGGAGAGCGCATACCGCTATCAAAAAGAGATCGAAGAGAAGAAACGCGTCATTGTCGGCGTGAACCGCTACCAACTCGAGGAGGACCTTGGGATTCCTCTCCTACGGATGGATGAGAAGGGCGAGGAGCGGCAGATTCACCGGTTGCAGAGACTCCGCAAGGACCGGGACAACACCGCTGCCCAACGACGTCTTGCTGAGCTGCGCAAAGCAGCGGAAGGAACCGAAAACCTGATGCCCTTTCTCCTGGCCTGTGTTCATAGTCACGCTACCCTTGGAGAGACCTGCGGGGTGCTTCGCGAGGTGTTCGGGGAATACAAGGAGCAAGCGATATTCTAAGGAGGAAAACACAATGGAAAAAAAAATTCGGGTGTTGATTGCGAAACCCGGGCTTGATGGTCATGACCGAGGAGCAAAAATCGTGGCGCGGGCGCTGCGTGACGCCGGCATGGAAGTCATCTACACCGGCCTGCATCAGACCGCGGAGCAGATAGTTAACACTGCAATCCAGGAGGATGTGGACGTGATCGGGCTCAGCCTTCTCTCTGGCGCGCACATGACGCTCTTCATTGATGTCGCGACCATGCTTCATCAGATGCAGATTGATGACGTGCTCATCATCGGCGGCGGCATCATCCCTGAGGAGGATATTCCGCGGCTCAAGAAAGCAGGCATCGCCGAGGTTTTCGGGCCAGGGACCCCTGTCGAGACGATTGTGGCGTTCGTGAAGAAGAATGTGAAACGATGACGGACCTTATAGAGAAAGTTCTTGCGGGTGACGCGCGTGCGATTGCCCGGCTGATCACCCTTTCCGAGAACAACGCGGCGGGTGCTGTGCCAATCATGAAGCAGCTCCATTCCCATACTGGCAACGCTCATGTCATCGGCGTCACCGGGGTCATGGGGAGCGGGAAAAGCTCGCTGATCTTTGAACTGGCTTTGGAGTACCGAAGGCAGGGAAAAAAGGTCGGCATCATCGCCATAGACCCGACAAGCCCTTTCACCGGCGGTGCGCTCCTTGGCGACCGTATAAGGATGATGGATCTTTCCACAGACTCAGGGGTGTTCATCCGCAGCATGGGGACGAGAGGTACGATCGGGGGACTGACAAGTTCCGTGTACGACGTCGTCGAAATCCTTGATGCTGCCGGGATGCAGGTGATCCTAATAGAGACAGTCGGAGTGGGGCAGGACGAGGTCGATATTGTGAAGATCGCGGATACTACGCTTGTGGTCACCATGCCCGGACTTGGGGACGCCGTGCAGACCATCAAGGCGGGGCTCATGGAGATTGCGGACATCTTCGTGGTAAACAAGGCGGACACACCCGGGGTTGAGCAGACCGTGGCGGAACTGGAAGCGATGCTGGACCTTGCCGCCCACATCGAACGGCGCACGCCGATCATTTCCACGTCCGCGAAGGAGAAGAAAGGGATCCCGCTCCTCATCCGCAACATCACGGAGCATAAGGAGTATCTGATACGTAGCAAAGGGCATGAGGCACGCAGGCGTCAGCGGTACGAGGCGGAGCTCATCGAGATCATCAGGAAACGGCTCATGGATCTCATCTTGGATGAGACGAGACTCAAGGGTGTCGTGGATTGCTGTATTGACCAGATCTCACGCAGGGAGCTTGACCCGTACACTGCCGCGGATCAAATCCTTGGCAAAATCCTTAAGTAAAAAAAAGAAGAAGGAGGATTGGGTGCTTCCGGTCGTGATTATGGTTGATAGGTCGTGCTTGAGAGTTCCATGTTCAGGTCCTGGATGTAGGGGATGATGTCATGGAAGTTCCCGCTGATTTTGATGACGTTGCCTGCCGTCGGCGCGTAGTAGATCGTCCCGATGCCTTCTGCGATCGAGATGTTGTATGCATCGAACGTCCCCGCAGTCACCGTGACGGTTGTCTTGTTCCCGCAGGCGAAAAGCCCGGGAATCTCGGGGGTTGAAAACACGTTGGGTAAGCCAAAGGTGGTGAGCGCGTCTTTGATGTTCACATTGGGGAGCAACGCATCGATCTCAGGCGGCAGGAAGTTGTTTCCGAATATCCCCATGATCATGTTGACGAAGTGGATGATGTTCAACCAGATGGAATGAATGTCACCATTCACCGTGAGATCCGAGGCGGACAGGTTCCAGATCGTCCCCGTGTCCATAGGGAACGAGAGGACCGCGACCGGGTTGCTGAATCCAAGCGTGACATTCATGGTGACCGGGATCGGGAGGTGGCTGAAGGGGAGTTGCCCGCCCGGAAACTCGATGATAGTTAGGTGGAAGGTCCCGTGTAGTTTCGCATCCATCGACTGTATCCCCAGCTTGGTTTTTTCGATCACGATGGATCCTTGGATCGTTGCATCCTGGAAGTTAATCTCAGCATTGAGCGGCCCTTGATCGGTGATCACATCAATAACACCATGGCCGCTTCCTTTTGTTGAAAACGACAGGGAGTAGGAGTCACCAGAATCACTTGTGACTCTTAAGGGTAACTGATCAATCGTTAAGATGAGGTTAATCGTTTGGTTGTTCTCCTCGAAGTTGAGTGAAATATTCTGGATTTTGTACGTCCAGGTGTCTCCCACCCGCCAGATCGGGACCACATCAGAGACAGGCGAGACCTGGTTGGTCTTCATCCGTGTAATCATGTCTTTGGGTGCCGGTACCGCTAGCACTACACCGGTTGTCAGCAGCATAACGCAGAGAAGTATGACAATTATTTTCGTGTTCATGTTCTATTCCCCCGACTACTCGTAAGAGACAGAAAGAGGCTCAAGCATATAAACCTATCTTCAAAGGAGAAAAGGGCGGCCGAGTCAATACCCTGTTTGTTTTTTTATCTTCCAGGAAGAAAAAAATAAAAAAAGAGGCGGGTTGGGCTACTGTGAGGACCCACCGATCATGAGGCTGGGGTCCCCAAGAAGCGCCCACTCTTGGACGGTTTTACAGTCGATGAGGTCGTTCATCCCCGGGTAGACCGTGAGGTACTTGGTGATGGCGGCGCCCCAGGCGGCCCCAAGGTGTTGGTTAATGTCATGGCTGACATTTTCGCCAACCGACTTGAAGAACTGTGACTCTAGGTACCCACCGTTTGCCTCAACGCAGTCAGGGTCGTTAATCCCGTCACCGTCCAAGTCCCCGTTTTCCCCGACCGCGCCGTAACCAAGCCCGGTGTTGCCGAAGGTCGCGATCGCTCCACCTCGCGGGTTACGGTCGAACAACCAGCTGAAACACTCAGGCACAGGGCTGTAGATGAACGGGGTGCCGGTGAGATACCCGGTCGCGGTCACGTTGAACTGGCTGTTATGGCAGCCGCCGATCACGATGATGGGGAGTTTCTCGCCATTATGAATAAGAGGGATATCCCAGAACCAGAGACCACGGAGGCGTTTCTCGTTAAACGCGTACGGCCAGTATGCGTTCCACCGCTCCGCGCTCCCGTGTCCTGAGAACGCGACAAACCCGGCGCCTTTGGAGATAGTCGGGACGATGTTCCACGGTACAGGCACCAGAGTCTTGTTCGCACGGTTCGAGCCCCAGATTTTGATGGGGGTGAACCCGGTCATGTAGTTGAGCGCTTTCTGGTTCTCCACCTCGCCTTCCAGATACTTTGTCGCGTTATCTTCGAACGTGTCACTGCCAATGACAATCATCTTCTTGAACCATGATGAGTCCGCGGCCGCCGATTCGTATGTGATAATCTTGTTCACCATGGTCTTGACCTCCTGGGCGTTGTCGCAGGCGAGCCTTCCGACGTACACATCTGGGAAGAGATCAATCTTGTCTCTCGGACCCGTACTCTTCCATTGTGCGAAAATATTGTTGTTGTCGGAATCCCAGCTGGAGAAATTCATGGTGCCGTTGTAGATGTCCGCGTAGTACAGGTCGCTCAGGGTCCCTGAGTCCTGGGTGGTACCACCATCGTACAGGTTCGTGTATCGGACCGGTACCCACCAGTCTTTCGTCCCTTGATTCGCATCTTCTCTTGGTGTTGCGTAGATCATCGACTTAATACCGCCAACCAACAGTACGTAATGAATCCCGGTGGTCTCAATCATATCTTTGATCGCGTATTTGATTTTCTCGGGCGCGTCCCGCCCCTGGTAGTGGGCTGTGATGTTCTCCACCGTCACAAGCGCTGTTCTCGTCCCTTTCGTGTTCTTATGGGTGACGAGCGGCTGGAGCAACGTAGTGAACTTCTCTGGTGCGATGATGAGCAGGTCATACTGGTCGCCGAACAGGGTGGGGTGCGAAGGCGCCTGAGTCTGAACTTGGACATCAAGATGATCGTACCAGGTCAGGGTGCGTGATGCTGGTGTGTACTGGACAGGGTAGCAGGTCACAGTGAGGTAGAACACGTGGGTGAGCCCGTCAAGACCGGCGTTGACGGTGTATTGATACGGTATGCCAGGCACCATGGTTGTGATTGCATAGGCCGCAGGATCGATAACCGGTCCTTGAATTGTGGGTGTTGAATCGAGGAGTGGCACGGGTTGTGTGCCCGGCTGGAGCGATTTCGAAAGTATGACCGTATGGACTCCTGAATAGGTGACGTGGACGTCTTCTACCCGAGTGCCGAAGGAAAGAGTGATGGTCGTTCGATAGGCCGGAACCAGGGGGTACCCTGGTCTGTTGAACCAGGCGTTCATATGGTCGAAGGAGAGTGCAACGAAGGCACCTGCCTCTTTGATGATCGGAGATGAGAACTGCTCCGAATAGGCAATCATGGGTTGTTTGGTGGTGTTTCGCAAAGGTGCCACTGCAGCCCCGAGTCCACTACAGAGTAAGACTCCTAGAATGATGATTGACAGGATCTTTTTCATATACTGCCCCCGTATCAATCTAGTAATGTTGTCTGTATTTAAGAGTATCGGGGGAAACGGGAAAAAAATGGCTATTTCCCCTGAAAGTTAGGTTTCCGTTTCTCAAGGAATGCGCCCATGCCTTCCTTCTGGTCCTGCGTGGAGAAGCAGGAAGAGAAGTACGCGATCTCCATGGCGCAGGCGGAGGCGAGGCTCATCTGGGTTCCTTTGTTGACCAGTTCCTTGATGAACTGCAGCTGGATGCTGGATTTCGAGGCGAGCTTCACGGCAAGTTTCTCTGCCTCCTCCATAAGATGGTCAGGTTCGACCACCTTGTTGACCAGCCCAATGCGGAGCGCCTCCGACGCCTCAATCGCATCTCCAGTGAAAAGGAGTTCCTTTGCCTTCGCTGCCCCGACGAGACGCGGCAACCGCTGGGTGCCACCGAACCCGGGGTGGATCCCAAGGTTAATCTCAGGCTGCCCGATCTTAGCGGTGGTAGCAGCAAGGATAATGTCGCATGCCATCATGAGTTCACAACCGCCACCGAGTGCGAACCCGTTGACGACCGCGATGTAGGGGAGACGTGATGCCTCCAGGTGATGCATCAGGGTATGCCCGAGTTCCCCGAACTCTTTCCCCTCGAGGGGACTCATGTCCTTCATCTGCTTGATGTCAGCACCTGCGACGAACGCCTTGTCCTTCCCCGTGATGAGAGCGACTTTAATCGAGTCGTCCCTCTCAAGGTCTTCCACAGCGGCAAGCAGTTCTTTCAGCACTGTCTTGTCCAGGGCGTTGAGGACCTGCGGTCTGTTAATGATGATGGTCCCAATGTTATGTTTCTTTTCGACAATGACGTTTGTATAGCTCATGGTGTTCACCGTGGTGGGTAGGTGTAGAACCCTTTCCCGGTCTTGCGTCCGAGGTACCCGGCCTGCACCATCTTCTTCAAGAGTGGGCACGGTCGGTACTTCGAGTCGTTGAACCCCTCGTACAAAACGGTCATGATGCCCAGGCAGACGTCAAGGCCGATCAGGTCGGCAAGCTCGAGCGGACCCATGGGGTGGTTCATCCCCAGTTTCATGACGCTGTCGATGTTCTCGATGGTGCCGGTACCGTCCTGCACGCAGAACATTGCCTCGTTAATCATCGCAAACAGCACCCTGTTCGAGATGAAACCTGGGCCGTCGTTCACCTCGATGGGGATCTTCTCGAGTTTCTCCGCGAGCTCTTTAATGTCGGTTGTGGTGTCGTTGGAGGTCCGCAGTCCGCGGATCACCTCGACGAGTTTCATGAGCGGCACGGGGTTCATGAAATGCATCCCGATGAACTGCTCAGGTCGTTTCGTCGCAGAGGCGAGATCGGTGATCGGGATTGTGGAGGTGTTGGATGCGAAAATCGTCTCTTTCTTGCAGTGCTGGTCAAGCTTCGTAAACACCTCTTTCTTGGTGTTCACATCCTCGAAAATCGCCTCGATGACCACGTCAGAGTCCTTCAGGTCCTCGAGTCGTGTGGTGCCTTTGATGTGACCGAGGATGTTTTGTTTCTCCTCCGCGGACATCTTACCTTTCTCGACGCTTTTCGTAAGGAACCTGTCGACGGAAGCAAGACCTTTCTTCACGTACTCATCCTTGATATCGTGGATCGTGACGTCCAAGCCTGCCTTTGCACAGACCAGCGCGATGCCGTGTCCCATGGTTCCTGCGCCAATGACACCAATTTTCTTGATAGCCATGATCCTCACCGTTCCACAATCATGGACACGGCGTGTCCGCCACCAAGACAAATGGTGGCAAGGCCACGGTGCTTGTTGTACTGTTTCATCGCATGAAGCAGGGTGACCAGGATCCGTGAGCCGCTGCTGCCTATGGGGTGGCCAATCGCGATAGCGCCACCATGGACATTGAATTTCTCCTTCGGGATTCCGATTTCCTTGATGAGGGCGGCGGAGGCCGAGGAGAACGCCTCGTTATGCTCGACTAAGTCGATGTCATCGATCGTGAGATTCATTTTCTTGAAGAGTGCCTTGACCCCAGGGATCGGTGCCTCCATCACGTACTCGGGTTTCACGCCTACCGTGTTGTACCCCTTGATGGTGCCGAGGATCTCGCAGCCGTGTTGTTTCGCTTTCTCTTTGCTCATGACCACGATCGCAGAGGCGCCGTCCGTGATCTGGGACGCGTTCCCTGCAGTGATCACCCCACCCTCCTTGAAAAAGGGTTTGAGTGCACCGAGGCTCTCCATGGTGGTGTCCTTGCGGATCCCTTCATCCTTGTCAAAGATGATCGGGTCGCCTTTCTTTTGTTTAATCTCGATAGAGACAATTTCGTCCTTGAACTTACCGGTGTCGGTCGCGTGTGCCGCCTTTGTGTGGCTCGCGAGCGCGACCTCATCGCAGTCTTTCCTCGTGATGTGGTACTTCTCTGCGACAATCTCCCCGGTCATCCCCATGTGGAAATTGTTGTACACGTCCCAGAGTCCGTCGTGGACCATGGCATCGATGACTTTACCGTCGAACAGGCGATAGCCGAACCGTGCCTTGTCCAGGATGAACGGGCAGTTCGTCATGCTCTCCATCCCGCCCGCGACAATCGCATCCGTGTCGCCGAGGCGGATTGCCTGCGAGGCGAGAATCACGGCCTTGAGGGACGACCCACAGACCTTGTCAATATGAAGACAACCTATTTCATAGGGGAGTTGCGCCGCAATCGCTGCCTGACGTGCGACGTTCTGACCAAGGCCAGCGGAGACGACGTTCCCCATGATAACCTCGTTAATCATTGTCGGCTTCACCTTTGCTCGGGTGATGGCTTCTTTTAAAACGATGCCGCCAAGCTGAGGTGCGGAGAAGCCTTTCAAGGCTCCATCGAACTTCCCTTGAGCAGTACGAACTGCTGCGACGATAACCGCTTCTGTCATATGGAATGAGTCCTCCACCATTTTTACGTTGTATGGGAAACACCATCGGCCATATGTTTAAAACATTTTCCAAATAAAGGCCTGATTTCCCCCTTGAAAACATGTCATTGAAGCGACGAGAGAACGATGATGTTATCGTCTTAGTTAAGAAGGAAGGGAAAAAAAATTAGGGGGATAATATGAAGAATGCGTTTGGTCCCTTCCTCCGCTCCTTCAATTTATTTTCTCTCTATGTCAACCTATCTTTTGCTATATGATATCATGAATACAATTGACATTTAAAAATCTTTCGACTTTTTAAAGCAGTTTTTTGTAGGATAAACATTGAATTGTTAAGGTACGACTGGGGTAAAAAACTAATGTGTTTTTTACATTTTTAGAACTCACCTGCTTTTTACATGAACCGAAACATCCATGTACCCACTCATTGATACTTTGTTCCAATGGATGGGATGCAACAAGTGCCTATCGTAAGAAAGCACTCCAATCGAAACTTAGAGAGAATAAACCAAAACAATAATCATAGAATCGTTACTCTATCTGAACCGGAAAAACCGCCTCACAAGAGTATCGCCCGAAGAGCATTTCTACGATACGTCAGAATTTATTCCATGCTCTTCTTGTTCATGATGGGAACGATCATGCCTGCCATAAGTGCCCGTAATATTGTGGCAACTGAAATCAACCAGGTCGCCGCCATATGCGGTACGAATGAATATCCGAGCATCCAACAAGCAATCAACCAAGCTTTACCCAACGCGACTATCATCGTTACTGCTGGAGCCCACAACGAGCGCCTTACCGTCAACAAATCACTTATCATCAGAGGATATGCCCCGGAAACAACCAAACTCACGGCAATCTCAGGGGAAAACAACGCGGTTCTTACCATCAACGCACAGGGCGTGACAATCGTAAACCTTTCCGTCTATAACAAAGCCCAGGGTCTCTATACCACGGGTATCTCCGTTAGGGGTAGTCATACCACCATATCTCACTGTATTCTCCAGGATACCCCTATTGGCATCGCGGTTTGGAGCTCGAACACGACAATCACTCGCTGTACTTTCTGCAACTGCACGGATGAAGGAATCGCTCTGCTCGGCAGCAGTATCTCGACGTGCGACGACACTCGAATCATTGCATGCGTTTTCCTAAAAAATGGCGATGGCATCGAGCTACAACGATCCTCAGAAAACTTGATCGCGGACTGCTGTTTTTATAATAACACCCATGCAGGCATAGATATGATCAAATGCTTGAACCGCAATAACAGTGTCAACGATTGTTCATTTTCCTCTAACTATTGTTTTGGGATGTACTGCGCCAGCGCGCCCTCCCTCAGCATGACTCACTGCACAATCTTGCATGACTGTATCGAACTACTCAACACGAAAGGATGCGTTTTATCGTCTTCCACTATCACAGAAGTGCGACTTCTCGATAATACGTCACTATTCATTGACCAGCCCCGCCAAATTGCTTGTATCAATTGCGATCCGACATCTCGATGCTTCTTTGTCCGACAGTCAGAATCCATCAAGCCTCCCTCACAGGTCAAAATTTCATTTCAGAAATATCGACTGCAGAACCTCCAATTTCTACCATAATCATTTCAGAAAAACCATTTTTTAAAAAAAAAAGGAGGAGGGAGGCTTTCCAACCTCCCTACAGTGTTTCCGGCTTTCAAGAGGCTTATTTCTTTGAGGAACGCTTAGAGTGTCGATAAGCGACCACAAAGACGACCAACAACACAACGACAGATATCGCGCCAATCACGAGGAAAAGATTAATGTTGGTCCCGGTGTTCGCCGTGGATGCTAGCGCAGTATACGGCACCATTGTTTTTGCAACAGGATCGTAGACGGTGTCCCATTGCTGATCTCCATTCTGGTCGATGAGGTAATTACCGTCGCTTTGTTCCTGCACCGAGGTCTGCTTCTGGAGTGCGTAATCATAAAATCCGTCAAACACTCCATCGCCGTTAAGATCGATGAGGTACCCGATATTTCCGACTAGTTGTGCATCAATCAGAACGGATGAAGACGTCGTCCCTGAGGTCGTCTCATTGTCCGAAGCCGAGACAGTCATCGTATACTTCCCAGCGTTCGCCCAGGTATGAGTCTTGGTGACAGCGCTGCCGCTCGTCGTGAAGTTTGTGATGGTTGTGGTTCCATCACCCCAGTTGATGGTGTACTGAATTTCGTCATTGTCTGGGTCCGTCGCTGTGACAGAAACGCTTATGGGTGCGTTCTTGTGCCCACTAAGTGTGCCTTGGACCATTGGGTTTGAGGGTGGATTGTTGGCCTTGAGTATCTCAAGGGTTTTCGTTACTGAATTCACGCCACCTTTCCCGTCTTTGACCGTGAGCGTCACGGTATAGATTCCTGCTTCAGAGAACATATGGGTCACTGACTTCCCGGTGCTGGTTGTTCCATCACCAAAATCCCATTGATAGGAGAGCGTATCCGAGTCGAGATCTGAGCTTGTCGATGCGTCGAACGAGATGGTGGTTTTCACCAACGCTGAGGTCGTGCTCACAGTGAAACGAGCAGTTGGCGCGTGATTCGTTGATGACGAACCACTGCTCGACCCTCCGCTACTTCCGCCACCCCCTTGCTGTAGGATAGTTGCTACACCGTTCTGGGTATTATGACTGATAGGGGTACCCTGGGGCGTGTCATCATACAACTGACCATTCACCACAAAGGTGCACGACGATCCGACGGTTGCTTGGGGACTTGAGTAGAAGGTGATCGCAGCGAGTTTATAACTCCCTGTGAGACCGGTCGTGGTGTACCAATTGATATTGATTGTATGGGCAGTCATGTTGATGTAGTAGTTTAGTCCGGTAAGATCCGCGGTCTCAATTATCGTTGGAGTTACCACCGTGGGTAAATAACCGATCGTGACCTCGAAGGACCCAAGGTCATTGACGTTGGCTAACCGTAGATATGTTTTGGCGCTACTCCCTAAAACGATGGAGACGTTATCCATGCTCAGGGTTGTTCCACCGCCTAAACCACCCGTGATAAAAATCGTTCCTCCTTGCGTGATATGCGTTATCGGGTTCCCGGCAGGGGTGTTGTCGTAGAGGTTCCCGGTTACGGACAAGGGACTCGATTCACCAGTCTGTGCCTGCGCTGTTGAGGCGAACGCTAGCGAGGCGATCGCGTAGGTTCCGGAAAGAGAATTCGTCGTGTACCAGTTGATGGAGATAGTATGGGTGTTGCTGTTGATGTAGAAGTTGATCCCGGTGAGGTCTTTTTGTGTGACTGTCAGGGGGGTGACAATCGCGGGGTCATAGACCACTGACACGTCAAGAGAACCGAGGTTCTGAACGTTCTCCACCTTTAGGGTTCCGCTTGCTTGACCGTTGACAGGGACTGAGATACTATCAACGGCAAGCGTTGGAGTAGTCTCGCCTCCGGAGATCAACGCGACTCCGTTTTGGGTCGTGTGTGCGATCGGGTTACCCAGTGGTGTGTTGTCGTACAAATCGCCGGTGAGAACGAGGTTGCATGTATTACCGGCTTGGGCTTGTGTCGCTGACGTAAAGGTAATTAACGCGAGGTCCTTGTCGCCCGTAACGCTCCCTGTTGTATACCAGTTCAGGGTTATTGTGTGTGTCGCGGTGTTTATGTAGGAATTCACCCCGTTGAGGTCCTTGTCGTTGACACTGGTTGGTGTCACCACTGCAGGGTCGTACCCGACTGATAGGGCGAACGAACCGAGGTTTACAAGATTCGTCACGTGGATTACCGTTTGTGCATTGCCACCTATCGCAAGTGTCACGTCGTTGATACTGAGGGCCACTGTGCTATCTGCCATGCCGAATGGTACAGGGATCAGTAACGATCCTACCAGCATGCTTATGAGCAGCATTTGTGTGAGTTTTTTCATCTTATTTTCCTCCGTCTTAAAAAGATGGAAGGACGGTCTTTACGACCGCCCTATCATCCTTTAGGGGTAGAGTTGTTCGTACTGTGGGTCACCGGTGAGATACATCGCTAGGTATCGAGCGTCGACGATGTTGGTCAGCTGGTCAGAGTTGATGTCAAGGGAGCACCCGTTGCAGTTGCCGTAGAGCGGGTCGCCGGTCAGATGCATTGCGAGGTACCGCACATCGACAATGGATAGCGTTCCGTCTCCATTGAAATCACAGGATACGTTGGGCGCGTCCCCAGAGATATCCACCCAAGTGGTTGCTGTGGCAGTATCGCCTTCGTTGTCCATGACCTCAAGGACGGCATAGCCGTGGTACGCTCCACTGTAGCAGTAGTCGAAAGTTGGGGTCGAGAATGGCATCCAGGCGGTGTCCCAGTCGCCGTCGTTGTCAATATCCCAACGATACTGGGTAATCGCCTCTCCATTCTGATCGTTATCTTGGCTCCCGATAGCACTGAAGGTGACACAGCTGACACTTGAGTACGGCCCATTGGCGTCTGCGGTCGGAGGCTCATCACCTGGTTGAGACTGTTGCGTCTCCCCATTGATATAGAGTCCGGTGCTGGTCTCCGCATCAAAGGCGAAGGCAACGCGTGGCGGAATGAGGTGGCAGGTGTCCCAGGTCGCGATCAAGGCGAGGAAATCAAAGATGTCGTGGACCTGCGGGCAGGATTTTGAGGTGCAGAATAGTTCTGTGTCTTTGCTGTTCGGTGCGTACCATGAGGATGTCACTAGGTATTCGGCTCCGTCGGCATGGGTCGTCGGGTACCAGTCGTACTCGTCGGGAATCGTGTAGGTGTCGCTCGTGGTCTCCTGGTTGGGGAGGAGGAACTCGGTGTAGTTCTGCGGTAGGGTGTAGATGCTCCACCACTTCCAGCAGTCATCACACGGGTAGAACCGTTCCGCAAGGCTCGTGTTGAAGCGAGGCTCGCTGGTCTCTGCGACGTACTGGATCTCTAAGGGTCCTTTCTGTCCGTTAATGATCAGCCCCTTCAGAGGCACTTCCCAGTCAGGGCAGTCAGCGGTCCCCACGTTCGTCTTGATGAGGTTGATGTCATCCCGCATGGTGTGCATCTCGTTGAAGGGTGGCAGCACCCATGCATCCGTGTTTGGTAACAGGTTGGCGAGCCACTGAGAGCTCACGTGGCTCCAGTCGTTGACGTTGTCATCGAGGTTTTGCGTGAACCACATCTGGGTGTCGCACTTAGGGAGTGGAGTCTGGAAGGTGATGTACTTAAACCCTCCAACCTCTGAGTTGTCACATGCAACGTACACTGCGGGCATGTCGTAGCGGACGCCGTCAACATAGAAGGTCTCACCAGCGGAAAGCACACGTCCGAGCACGATATCGATCGTCTGTGCGCTCGTGTACACAATCCTTAGGTACCAACGGTGCGCAGGGTCAGTGTCACACTGGTAGTTGTTGTTCCGGTCAAAGTAAAGGTTTTCGTCAGTGTAGAGGTGTTGGATCTGCGACTGGTCGTGGGCACCATACATGTTCCCTTGGTAGGCGATGGTCGCCTGCACCTCATCCAAATCTGATTCATAGGTCATGAACTTGAACGTGTGATCCATGAAGTTCAGAGTCTGGCCGGGTGTCACGCCCTCAAAGAGCTTCTCCACCGCGATTTGTCCGTCGGTGTAGACTTCCCCACCGGTGTATGGATCAGTGAACTCAGGGCCTGAGTTGACATCTGCGAGTGACACGATGTCAGCGGCATCCATACCTGGTACGTTAGAATTGTTATTGTAACAGGGGAGCATGAAATTGCTACCGTCGGGTTCCGCGTTGACATCAGGTTCAACGTTGTGGTCCAACAGGATATAGGTGGTCTCAAGTACTATGGCGTTGAACGGCTCCACGGGTTCCAAAGCTGCCGGAGAGTAGCAAGACATTTTCTGATCGACGCAGTGTTGGTAGTTCGGCTCGTAGAACATCCGCAGCAGTACCTTTTCCCCGCTATCAGCACCGTTCACAGTGATTGCCCTGTTATGGTACATCTGTCCTAGGCAAGCTGGGTTGAAAGTTATGCTATCCTTCGGTATTGCTCCAGGTAAGAAGGACAGAAGCGGAGAGGGGTAGACAAAGTCGTTATCGAGGCATCCCCAGTCGTAGATGTTGTGTGAGAACTCGTTCCACGCACAAGAGTCAAGGCTCCACGACTCGGTCGGGTAGATGTAGCCTGGTTCACCATAGAGACGAACGGTTGGTCCTTGTTCATTTTGATTGATGTAAAGGTCAACGTTCGTCGTTGCATCGTACTGGAAAACGACACGTGGTAATCCATAGTAATCGCTGTACCAGGTTGTCTGATCACAGGGGTAGAGATCTGCGGAACGATCGTAGATCTCATGGGTGCAGTAGCAATCCTTCGAGGTGCACCAGCGGTCATAGCAGACATAGCTGTTTGGTCCGATGAACGAGGAGGTAAGCAGGTACTCGTTCCCATCGGCGCTCATGTTGTACCAATCCGGTTTGCATGGTTCATTTGAGTACAACTCACCAGGGATTTCCTGGTCAGGCAAGGCGAACTCTGTGTATTGATTCGGCAGAGTGTAGACGCTCGCCCATGTCCAACTATCAAACCCATTCATGCTCAATGACTGCTTAATCAAGGTGTCTCCCGACTCATCGATTGAACCACTAAGCACTTGAGCAAGGCTTGTATCGAACCTCGGTTCGATGTTCTCATTCACGTAGGTGAACATCAACGGGGCCTTCATCTCTGAAAGCAAGAGTCCTTTCTCAGGGACTTCCCAGTCAGGATTCCAGCGGCAACCCGTGTTGACTTTCTGCAGACCGATGTCATCCATCATCCAGTGCATCTCGTTGAACGGCGGGAGCACCCAGATATTGGTGTCCGGGAGCAGGTTGGCGAGCCACTGTGAGGTCACGTGACTCCAGTCGTTGACGTTCGCATCAAACCCTTGAGGGCAGTCGCTCTGATTGAACCACATCTGAGTGGTACATTTAGGAAGCGGAGTTTGGAAGGTGATGTATTTGAACGCGCAGCAGTCATAATAGTCCTCAACGTAGATTGCTGGCATGTCATAGCGGACGCTGTTGACATAGAAGGTTTCGCCAGCACTAAGCACGCGACCGGCTTCCACATCGATCATCCCATTATGGTAAAAATTGATGTTGATGAACCAGCGGTGGCAGGCATCAGTGCAGTCCTGATAGTTGTTGCTACGGTCGAAGAAGTAATAGCATCCCATGCCAAGGTAATCGGTGGTTTCTTCGGAGTGGGCGTAGTACATGTTACCGGCGTACTTCACTTTTATTTTGAACTCCCCGGTATCGCTGTTATAGTTGACGAAGGTGAAGGTATGGTCCATGAAGTTGATGCTCGTCCCAGATGCGATATCATGGTAACATTTTTCGACAGCGATTTCTCCTGCCGTGGCCCATCCACCATCATTATAGCAGGCACATTGGGCTTCGACGAGTTTCAGAACATCCGCGGTGTCCATCCCAGGATGGTTCGGGTTGCTGAAGGTGTAGGGGAGGACGAACTGTGTCGAGTACGGGAGGCCGGGGACGGGATCGTTGTTGTGGGTGACCAGCGTGTAAGTGGTCTCGAGTACCACGGCGTCGAATGGCTCCACCGATTCGAGGGCCCCGCTAGAGCAGTCGTACATCTTTTGATCCATCGGGTGCGTGTAATTTGGTTGATAGAACGTTCGCAGCGCAACTTTTTCGCTGGAGTCCCCGCCGTTGACGAGGATATCGGTTCCCTTATAATTCATGTCTATATAAGCGGGGTTGAACGTGATGCTGTCCTTGGAAAGAACACCAGGGTCGAAGGGGTCTTCACCGCTCTTGTAAATGAAATCGCATGCGGAGTAGTCATCGTTCCAGTACGCATTGAACGCCTCGTTCGGATAGGGCGTACATTGGTCTTTATTGTCACCGTAGACGCGAACGGTCACTTGGTTGCTTTGGTCTCCATCACCGTTTCCGCCACTGGCTGACGCCATCTTGACGAAGTTGACGTATCCGGTCGAAATCATCGTAAACATGATGATTCCGATGATCAGCTGCCTCACTATTTTGGTATTTTTTTTATTTCTTTTCATTGTTTTCCTCCATGTTTGGCGAACAAACCATGGGGTGTTTTGTGTAGCGGTAGCAATATACAACCCCCATGTTCTTCACCGTTAGGAGGAAAAAAGGAGCCACAATTAATAACAAAATAAGGATGTGAAATATGTATGTGTCCTATCTTGTTAATAAAACATTACCTAGTGGAAATATCTATGTCATATCCTTGGCAGATATCCATCTATTTTCTTCGTTGTCAGTCATGGAGAATGTCGTATGATTACTATCCTTTGATCATGGAAAGAATCGTCTTGATGTTCTGGTGAAACGACCGCCCTTTTTCTGTGATGATGTATGTCTTTTGCGGGGCCTCATCATGCAAGGTGGAGAGAAATCCTTGGGCGAGGAGGAAGTCGAAATAATCGGAAAACTGCGTGTAACATATGTTCGCGGTGTATAACAAGTGCGTTTTTTTGACTTCGATGGTGGCCTCGGATAGAATCGTATCCAGGATTTCTATTTCGCTTCGCCTGTTTTTGAAAATCACTGTATTCCCCCGTTCCTCACAAACGCAAGGTTGACATTGATCTAAACCTGAACCTGATTATATCCTAAGATTATTTAATAATTATTTCAAAATGATTGATTAACGAATAAAAAATACATACAATCAGCCTTCCTTATAACAACACTATTTAAAAAAAAAACTAAATCTGAGATTATTCAATTAAATCCCTTGATTTACTACATCTAGCACAAAGGATATGACTCAAAAGTATTTATTCGACTAACCGATCCTTTTCGGTCCATGCAAGGAGACTCTGGATGCTTTCGTGCAATTGCTTGCCCCTATCCGTGATCATGTACACCTTTTTCCGGGTATCGACGGGCCGTTCCGAGATGAAACCATTGTTCAACAAAAAGGTGAAATAGTCATTGAATTGGTAGTAGCAGATATGCGCCTGATTCAGGAGACGAGTCTTTTTCATCTCACCATGGACACCGGTCAGGATTGTGTCGATGATCTCCACATCACTTCTTCTGTTCTTATAAATCATTCCCGCTTCTCCCTGCAATCGTTCAATCCTACAATCATATCCAAGTCATCGCTATTAAAAAACATTCCTCATATTTGATTGAAAAACACTTCAAAAATGAATGCAATCAGCCACTCGAATCTAAGGAAAAAAGTCAGAGATTTTTTGTGCGAGTCGAAGCTTCTTGTATTTCTTAGTGCGAATGGCAACAAGCAGCTTCGACTGCAGCAACTCATTGACAATACGGTACTTAGTCATGTGACTAAGATCGTTATCAAGCCCGAGCTGAACGCAGAGCGCATCGGTCGCACGAATCGCGCTTTCGATGCTTTTACTGACTGCATTGCGATGGTTGACAAAGACGATCACTACGAGACCTGCGTATGTCGATGATTTCAAGGACGACTCTCCTTTAGTATGTACAGCAACGACATACGTTCTCTGGTTTTATACCTAACGCCCGATAATTCATCTTTTAACTGAAGCACTATCGTTGTTTGCTGGTAGAACTACTGCCCAATAAATTGGTAAAAAGAAAAAAAACGGGGGAGCAGAATGAAAGGATTACGGTATGATGTCGCCGTGGAACATGCAAAACATGTATAATCTGAGGTATATGCCTCGTATTGAATTTGGAATTTGCATCGGTCTCATTTTCAAGACACCTGATTTGTAACCGCTAATGCCGATAGTCGTATAGTGAATACGAATTGCAAAGAAGAGCAGGGTTTGCCCACCATCGGCGACCCGCTTGAACAGCACAAACCCGCGAAGGAAGGTGACATCCAAAATATTTGATGATTGGAGTTTCTGATTGTTGGGAGTGGCCATTCCCGCAGCCATGGGTATCGCTGCTAAAAGTACTAAACACATCATTATTCCTAACAACTTTCTTTTCATACCTTGCAACCCCATTACATTCTTGTTAATGTACGAAGTGTATTGCGTCTATATTAAATTTTCTAATTATTAATTATACATTTGGAGGGTCAGACTAATTAGTCAGGATTTCATGACTAATGAGTAAAAGCTAATTAGTCAATGTTTATAATATTCTTTTAAATAATGGAGCAGAGGTTATAATTTATGAACTTTTGGAAAAATACACCAGGGGAGAAAAAGTTCACCTTGGAAAACAAAGAAAAATAAGATGGACTTCATGACTTTTTCATTCAAAATACGCAATCTGTGTTAGATTCTCTGTTATCCCATTTTGCGCCCTAGCCAACGCGATCCCGAGGATGGAAAGATACGTCCATCGTACATGACGCTCGACGTTCCTGATGCCACGGTAATCGAAATAATTCTGGAGATTAAGGTATTTCTTCACAAACCCATGATACCCCTCCGCCGCGTTCCTGTCATGATAGACAATATGGTTTCCGTTTTTCTTCTCCTTCTGCCACTCATTCCATTTCTCCAAGAACATATTTCTGAAATACGCACCTACAGGCTCCCATTTCTCATATTTCATGAGCAACTGCAACTTATCCTGCAAGAGGACCTGATCAGGCGGTAGGAACTCCGCCTTCTTCCGGAGCCGGTTGTATTCATATTGGATTCCCTCTAACGTTCCCTTGTCGTTGAAGATAGCGTTTTCCCCGGGGTTCGTATAAAATTTCGCGTTATATACGAGATGCACTATCGCGAAGTGCTCAAAGCTGTCATACGCGCCGTCTGCGAATACCTTCTCGAACCTTATCCCGAGCTCATGAAGCTTCGCCAACAGCGGCTTGAAGTAAGGCGTGTCTGATTCATTCATCGAGGTGATGATGATCGTAAGAGGGACGTTCCTGTCAAGATCGTATGCTCCATGGACTTTGTAGCCCGTCTGTTCGTAATGGCCATTGTACTTCGCCTCTTCGTCGTTGAACAATGCCTCCAAAGGCGTAGAATCTATGCCTATCCTCTGGCCGAGGATCTGCCCGTGCTTCTCCAATTCTTCTCTGAGGGTGACGATGAGCTGATCCATGCCATCCCTAAGCGTCGGATTGTCAATGCGGACGTTCTCCCAATGCCGGAACGTCCGTCTGTCCGGGATGTCGCACTTGCCGTTTCCATCATCTGCAAATCCGATGGCTCTAGCGTCCTTTTGATGCGTCTCAAACCTGTTGACCAGTTTCTGGAACGACCGCATACATTTTATCCTGCGGATCATCGAAGATTTAATCATGGCGCTCAAAGGATATCGATAGTGGTATTCGACCTTCCCATATTGAGAAGAAAATAGATTCAGTACTGGTGCAAGGTCGAGGTATTTCCCCAAGAACTCAGCGATGCTGATAGGAGCCTTTTCAGTTGGATTCTGCAATCGGCAAACTGCAGGAGCATCGACGCCCCAGTCAGCGTCGATTCCGCATGTCTGATTGAAGTGCGTCTCTAGTGGCGGTTCGTTAGTCAGGACATTGAAATCATAAGGTATTAATCCATAATCGATCGTAATCTCTGCATGGAAACATTTATTTTCAGTTGCTTCTATTTCTTTTCGGGGTTTGATAGCCATATTATCAGACCTCACCGACCGATTGGGGTGTCACGAGCACCCCCTTTGGTCAATTCTATTTCTCTGTGCCTTTTTCTTTGGTGTCTTTTACCTTGATTATACCGTATTCCATTGCCATTTTTCCGACTGCCACGGTGACGAAGGCTTGCTTGCTCGGGAATAATCCCATATCGACCAGCTTCCCAATCGCATCATCTAGTTCATCTGGGATCCGGTATTGCGGTTTCGACATGCAGTATTTGTAATGCGTCTTATGTTTATATATTTTTCCTAATTTTGTAGTATTTTAGTAGTATTTACGATGTATATATGTATTATTTTTGCAGTCATTAATCGACCCTCATTCGTAATCTTTTAGACCTTAAGCTGTACCGAGATTTATGGCAATCGTGGCTGAATGTTTATCCATAGAAATATTTATATAATTATAAATTATTCACGTGAATATTAACGTGAATAATTAGGTTGAGAAAAATGAAAAACAGGAATCAAGAAGGGCCTATCCGAAGGTTAATTGTCAATGAGCGGAATCACTATACGATCACACTTCCGAAAGCCTATATGCAGAGTATGGGAGCAAAAAAAGGCGACAAGTTCAAGTTCATCTATCGACCAAAAGATTTACAATCATTAAACATAATTACAATGATAAGGATGGGATGAGATGCACGATGGGATTAATGGTAGATGTACTATTTGTGGCGAACCGATTGTGAAAGGAGAAAATACCTGCAGCTGTTTGCCTTGCAACAAAGAAAATAAGGATTGCGACCATTGCTTCAATGAGATATTCTATTGCTATGACTGTAAAATAAAGCAAAGGCGAGGAAGAGAATTGCGGGAGATTCTGTTGGAGAGGCGCGCTGAGAAGCTAGAGGAGATCAAAGAAATCGAGGAGAAGTTGGGGATAATCAATGATGGAACGGACTGGATGTTCCTTTGAATCTAGCCGAAGATTGCCATCCTGGCGCAGCGTTTGCTCTTGATGTATCTCTCGAAATTACTTTCTTTTATCGAGATGTTGCCTCTCTGCAACTCAGTCTGCCCCTCGTGCATGTCATGGATGCGCGTTTTATCAAACATCTCTTTCGCATTGTCGGTCAAGTAGGTTCCTCCCCTCCTGTGTGATGGGCAATTGCAACCTATGCCGAACGTAAATGGGAGTTCCTTCCAAGGGATGATTCCCAGTTGCATAGAGTCGAATTGCTCGATATCTTCCGAAATCGGAATCTTATAGCCATGCCCTTTCATCAGCGAATACGAATGAACGTGGTAGAAAGTGAGCACATGCGGGAACGATGCTCTGCTTACAGCGTCAAATTTTTTTGGTGTGCCTGATGAGTGAGTCCAGATAGGTGTCTCCCATTTGTCCAGCACCTCCTTTAGGTATGCGAGATTCGTAGTGTTGTTCCCATGCATATCAATTCCAATCATCCTGTAATTCCGGTTGAGGATCGCACTTAATCTTTTTTCAAAGTTCTTTATCTCATGGTTCGATTTGATATACGGCATTAATTGGCAGGCATCCCTGTTCTCATGGTCCGCTATCACTTTGTGAGCGATATCGAGTTTTTCCCTGAAATCCGTAATACTCTCGCCGTAATCAGGTAGGGACATCACTGGGAACTGACGGTCCAACTGAAATTTCAAGGCGGCTTTCATTTGATCAACATAATAGGGATAGATGACATCGGGGAAATATTTCACGATAATGCCATTTTTTATTAAATTTAAAGTCAGACTATCACTAGGGTTTCCTGTCAATTCAACGATGGGGCTCGGTAAGTTGAGATTCTTGTTAACCCTTGACCAAGTTGAAATTTCTAAAAGATTGTACGCCCTGAATAACCCTTGGATTGTTCCTTTTATTGTCTCTAGCTTTATCGAAGATACACCGTTGTCTTCGTATTGGTATTTTATCTCCTTTATGTACATCTTGCTTTACCTCTTTTCCTCATGTGGAGAATCTTCGTCAGATTGCTCCCACCTTCCCTCTTCAGTATATCTCCAGAGGTTTTTGTATGTTTGGGTGTTGGTTTCAGGATAGGATACTTCATGGATAGAGGTATCTTGTAGTATGATAAATCAGGACTTTGTGTTTTTATTCCCATATCCTCACTTTTAATCTTGCTTCTCCACTTAATATCAGTCTTCAGACGTAATAAAAATAGACAGTCGTTAGAGGCCTTTACACAGCAAACCGTGTTATTTTTTGAATTGCACAATAAATGCCTATTTGCACATTAAACATTTGAGAATTGAAGTTAAAAGAACTTCCAAACCGTTATACTGGCTTGGGCACTTTTACCTGAGGTGTCATACGCCGTTGCCGTGATGGTGTGTCTGGAGGTTCCCTGATTCCATCGCCACGTGTAAGGAGGTTGAGTCACTGTAGCTTGTAACTGGTTATCGAGGCGGAATTCGACGCGTTCGATTCCAAGTGGGATCTGGCTGGCTTGGACCGTCACAGTAATCGGACCGAGAATGATGCATCTCTTTAACAATGGTAATATCCTCAAGTTGAAAAGATAGATACCATTTTTTGGTTTCGTGATGGAGACAGAAGGAAGTTTGTAACTGATTGAAACAGGAGCGCTGTCACTGCTGTGGTTGCCTTCGCTGTCAGTGACCGTGAGCGTCGCAGTGAAGTTGCCGACGGCGGTGTAACTATGGCTCGGATTCTGCTGGTTCGAAGAGGAGCCGTCTCCGAAGTCCCAGTGATACGAATAGGAGGGGATCCCTCCGAAGGCATCGCCTGCGAAATTGATCGCGGTATCGTAGTACCCGGAATAAGGTCCGTGCGCGTCAGCGATAAGTGGCCCGCGGCCGAATGCATAAAGATAACCAATCCCTCCGTAATAAGCACAGCCGATGTAAACCGTGCCGTCTGACCCAATGGCTGGGGAGGAATCAACCCAATAACTGGCGATGCGTTGACGCCAGCGCTCGGTCCCATTGGAATTCACAGCAATAATATCACCACCCTGGCCATCACCGATATTCGTACCGAAGTAGATGATGCCATCAGCGGAGATAGCTGGGGAGGACCAGGTGACAAAACTATTCGAGTCAAGGACAAACGTCCAATGCAAAGTACCATTGGGAAGGATCGCGTACAGGTCTTTGCCACCGATATAAATTGTCCCATCTGGCCCAATCGATGGGTTAACCTTGGAGCCATCTCCGATTCGGCAACGCCACACCAATGACCCGTTGGTAGGGTTCAAAGCGTACAGGTAACCGTCCCATGAAGCGATATAAACGGTACCGTCCGTTGCAATTGAGGCAGAACCCATCACATAGTCGCCAGTTTTGTACCTCCATCGAAGCGTCCCATTCAGGTTCACCGCGTAAATATATGTGTCTGTTGAACCAAAAAAGATCGCTCCGTCTGAACCGATGGCTGGGGCAGACGTCATCCATTGACCGGTCTGATATCGCCATTTTTCCGTTCCGTTGGGATTAATAGCAACCAGGAGGTTTTTAGGATCTGCAGTGGTGACGTAGATAGTGCCGTCTGGAGCAATGGCTGGGGAGCCATAACTGATCGTTGAGCCGCAATCATGGCTCCATTTCACTGCCCCATTAGGAGCAAACGCATATAAGTTGCCGTTCCAGCTAGCGAAATAAATTGTCCCGTCATCTCCAACGGCTGGGGTGGCCTCGTTATAGTCATTAGTGTAGCACCTCCATTTGACAGTTCCATTGGGATACGCCGCATTCAAGTAGAAATCGTTACTACCATAATACAAAATCCCGTTGCTATCAATCGCAATGCCACCGTCAACCCAAGAAGTTTGCAAACGCCATTTCATCACAGGAGGTACATCTGAAGTATTATATGGACTCAGGCCAGTATGTTGAATATCATGACAACACATTGGCCAGGGAGAATCAGAGACCTCGTGCATGGTTCTTTGGTCTTTTAAAAAAGATTTATTTTGTTGTGCAATAAAAGCTATGACTTCTTTTCCCGGAAGATTTTTTTCTTCGATAGATTGTTTTAATAATTGTCGATATGGGTAATCCAATTTTTCAAATATCTTTGAATTATTCGCCTGAATTCCCGGAAGAAAAGAAGTAACAATCAGGGAAAATAAAATCAATATATAGATTATCAACCGATAATTTTTCACGCAAGAGCCTCCTATTTTCTTTTATTTCTTTAATATATAATCGGCATCTTCCTATTAAATTTTTTCTCTCAAATTATATAATTAGAAAAGCTTTAAAAATAATATTCGATTCATATGTTTGAGGAGGTAGTTAAATGAAAAAGAAAATTCTAAGCATATTGTTATGTACGGCTTTAGTGGCTAATAGCCTACTGATCATTCGAACAAACAATATAGTTCGTGCTGATACAGAAACAACGGAATATTATTGCCCATTAAATTTATCGTATGTGAAAAAGATTGCTGATCATCTCTCACAGATTATTAACTTTTCATATGATCAGACTGAACAGGAGAAAGGTCTTGCAAAAGGGAGATATTTCGGAACAGCTGGGGAACGCGATGCTGCACTCTGGTTATCCAAAGAAATGAAAAATATTAGTCTTTTTCCGTGTTCTAATGACTCCTACACTCCCTTTTGGGAAAAAGTCCATGACGACTCGAATATATCATCAAACTGGGGCACCGGAAACCTCACATCAAAATTAGATATTATGGACAAATCATTCACCATCACAAACCACAGTATCGGCTCGACGACAAGGAACAAAACCATCGACTGCTACATCTCCCCACGATGGACACTCGGAAATACTTTATTGGATCGCGGGATACCATGGAATAAATCCAAACTGACCCACTCGTTCGAATACCACAATCTCTCAGTTTTTTACCTTATTGCAGATTACATTAGCAGCGAGTTTAACCAAACCATCTTTGAGAATCTGACATCGCTCTTTAATATGACAGAAAATGACACTGATTCCTATCTCATGACAGCCTTTGAACAACGCTACAACTTCAGCTTCGATGACGTTGAAGCCCATCCCGAGAACGTGACACGGCTTCCCTGGTACAATGAGACACTGTGCGGCAATCAGTCATTTGTCCTGATTCGTGAAGACAGGACCTTCAACCCAGATTGGCCGGAAACGCCACTACGTTTCACAATCCTCAATATAGATCATGGTCTAAAAAATATTCGTGACAGGATCGACCATTTGTGGCCACATTGCGAAGGAGTGATCCTCTATGATGAGGATAATCTCTCGCACGATTGCTTACGAAATGATCGATTTAGATTACCAGTGATATTCATTAACGGGACCGACGGACATCAAATCATCAGCAACATCCATAATTACACCGTCAACCTATCCTTCAGACAACAATGGAACACAACTGTTGAAAGCTACAATCTCGTCGGACAGATCAACGGATCCGACCCTGACCGACATCATATACTGGTCGTCAACTCCCTGTATGACTCTGTCTGGTCTTCCGGAACCGCGGACTCGGCAATCGGATGCGGCATTGTCCTCGCTCTCGGACGCTATTATACCGAACATCATCTGAAACCAAAATACACGACTCAATTCGTCCTGTTCGCGGGAGAAGAAGCTGGAGTCAAAGGAGCGAAGTCCTATAAGGCAAAACATGAGGACTACAAGATTGAAAAATTCATTGACCTCAATCAACTCTGCTTTAACCAATCCTTGCCCAAAACTAGACTATACGTTGGGACGAACAAATTGCTGCTGAAACCATACATCGAGCAAATAGCAGATGAACAAGGCTATGAAACACATATGTACAATACAAAACTTGAAGTAATCTACCGTTTCCTGGGGCTCATAAGTGATGATGAGGTTTACAGCGGGCTAACTGACAGAAATGATACAATCACGTTCCTAAAAGGCATGACATGGGTCCGCCATCATCGCGACGGCAAGAATCACACCGAAGGCGACTCCATGAGATACTACAACGATACCGATGTCGCCGCAACATCAACGGTTGTTTTTAATATCAGTCGCTATTTCTGCCTGAACCCCGATTGTCGTTTTCTTTCTGTCAATCAGCCATGGCTCAAGGACTCCAATGATGAAAACATCATCCCGGATTCCATTCAAGTAAATTACACCCTCAACACGACCATGCCGCAAGACCGCGTCTGGGTCAAAGCAACCCTTGTTTCAGAGGACCAACCGATCCTCTGCAGATACAAAGGGGAGAACCATTACCTGGCCACCCCGGAGGTCATTTCAGGAAACATCAGCATTAATCTACCGCTTCGCGCTCCTCAAGGATACTATGACCTTTATCTGTATCTTTATAATTCAACGGGCGAGGTAAACTATACCGTCATACATCTTTTCGATTATCTGGATTTCGGGAAATACGCAAATGACATGAGTTCCAGTGGTCCTTTCTACATGAGCCCACCCAACGATCCTCCAAACACACCACCACAACCACAGGGAGACTTGGAAGTACACACGAACAAGGTTCATACCTACACCACCAGCACCACGGATCCAAACAACGATCATGTCTGGTATCAATGGAAATGGGAGACAAAAATCCCCGGCCAAACTCAACTATTGACATATTACACGATGTGGGTCACGGGCGGCCCCCACCAATCCGGAGCGCCCTGTCACCATATCATCTCTTGGTCCGAAGAAGGCACCTACCATGTCTGGGTCCGCGCAAAGGACAATATCTTCAACCCGAACGTGGTGAGCGATTGGTCACCATATCAGACAGTCCACGTCACGAAAGGTGACGGGGGATCCAGCTGGAACACCCAGTTCCTAGAAAGCTTCAGTCTCGACACCGTCGCCGTGAATCAGCCGACCTTCTGCGCCGGCTTCAATCAAAACGTCGACTCGGGTGAGCAATCCAGATCGACCGTAAACTGGACCTGGGATTTCGGCGACGGAAACGTCAGCTACGGCGAGAACGCGACGCACAGTTATAACCAGGTCGGTAACTATACCATAAGACTCTGCATCCACGACGATTACAACAACTACCTGAACTGTTCGCAGAACATCACCGTTCGTATCCTTAATGCCGGGTTCCATGCGAACGGGGACTGGCAGCCGGGAAAACAAGCTCGTTTTACTGACACCTCCGCTGGACTCCACCCGATCGTAAACTGGACCTGGGATTTCGGCGACGGCAACAACTCCTACATCAGGAATGCGACCCATAATTACACCGCCATCGGCTGTTATAACGTCACGCTCACCGTCCGCGACAACCAGAACAACACCCATCAAACCGAGCAGCCGATCATAGTAGAACTCACGCCGCCTGAACTCGCTCAAGTCGTTGGTCACCCCAACCCTGCGATTGGTGGAGCATCAGTCACCATCGCGGTCGACCTCCTCGACAATCAAAGCGGGGTCAAGGAAGTCAAGGTCAACATCACCACCCCAAACAACTCCACCATGAACGCGACGATGATTATGACGAACCTCACCGAGTATGATTACACCTATACCTTCAATGACACCTGGCAGCCGGGTGTCTACAACTACAGCATCTGGGTTGAGGATAACGCCAACAATACCAACGAAACCACAGGGTTTAACTTTACGATTGATACTGAGCCCCCGTCCATCACCACGATGAGCGCGTCCCCGAACACCGTCGGCTTCGGCAACAACATCACGATTAACACAAACGTCACGGATGACCGCAGCGGGGTGAACAACGTCAGCATCAACATCACGTACCCATCAGGAGCCACTCACAATCCGTTGATAACCAACATGAGTCATATCTCAGGGAACTTGTACCGATACGTCTTTTCTGACACCTGGCATGCAGGCCGGTATAATTATACAATCATCGCGTACGACAAGGTAGGCAACCGGAAAAACAGCACGGTGCATAGTTTCAATGTCTCCGTGAGCGCCTCGATGAGCATCGCCACCCTAAAGGATAGCTACACGGGGAACCAATACATCAATATCACGGACCCGCCGAACCCATCACAAAATCTCACCGTGGTTGGTCGGGGTCTCACCTGGAACACCTACTACAACGCGTCCTCTGGCACGAACATCCTGGAAAGCTATCAAGAGCCAGTGAATTACATGGAGGATAATGGCTCATGGACCCCGATCAACACCTCCCTTTCTCAACTTACGAGCGATCATCCTGCTTACAACTACGGATACAAAGTCGGGAATAATTATGGGTTGTTCGGCGTTTACTTCAAACCCAATATCCAAAACGACTGGCCGGTCGCGTTCACGTATAACCGATCCACCGATCCAACCACGTATGTAGTGAGGAGTAAGCTTGTGGGTGTCGGGTATGTGGATCCTCAGAGTAACTGGGCGTATCGGTATCTGCAGACGGTGCAGAACAGCCAGGGACAAACCCAGAACAACGCAATTACCTATCCTGGTGTCTTCACGGGTACTAACGTCACCTGGAGCTACGACAATACCGAGCTAAAGGAAGCAATCACGATGACCAACGCGACAAAGACCGTGCTGCAAAATCACCCGCCATCATCGTATGGTCTCCATGACGCAAGCTCGTATCTCGTGTTCATCACCAAACTGGATTATCAGATTCTCAACCTGTATAACAAGTCAGGGTTGCTTTCGGGAAACGTAACGGTCTCCGATACCGGGGTTGATCTCCGGGATGCATTCGGGCAGTTCAAATGCGGGCTGCCGTTGGGCGATGCGTACGAAGTAAACAACGAATCGGTACGGCAGAGATTGACGTATCGCATCGTGCATCTCCATGGCGACACCTACCTGCTTTCCGGCGTGAAGGTCTCTGAGATCATTGCGATGACGTTCCCGGTGGTGATCGACCCGACACTGTCTGTGTATTCCACCTCAAGCGACGGCTATATCTATAATTCCGGCAACATCTATCCAGTGGTACATAATGCGGCGAACGGCACGGTCGACAGCACCGCGGCGTACATCACGATAGGACAAAAAAAAGTATCCACCATACCGCCGTCGTACACCGTATACCGCGGGTTCGTGTTCTTCAACACCTCAGCACTACCCATGAATGCGTACCTTGACAGCGTGATACTCTCCCTCTATAAAAAGGATGACTACTCAGCCACGGATTTCAATATCACGATCCAGACCGGAGAACCAACCAATCAACAGTCAGGGCAGCCGACCTACCCCCATAACCCTCTCCAGGCGGGTGACTACAACCAGAGCCACTACCAGGGGAACGGCGGCAGCCTCAACACCACGAACTTCGTGAACGGACACAACAACATCACCCTCACACAGCTCAGCTGGATCAACAAGACGGGCACGACCAAGCTGTGTCTGCGGAGCAGCAGGGACATCAATGGAAAAACATCGACAATCAATGAATACGTCAACGTGTACTCCGCTGATGCCCAAGGGGGACCAGCAGGATGCAAACCGAAATTGATCATCACGTATCGGAACCAATCGAAGATCAAGAACACCGGGTCCACTACCATCAAGGGATACCTCCTCATCCAAGTTCAGTTCTACAATTCGTCACAGGGAAAATGGGTGTCGGATAATGATACGATAAATGAGACATCACCACGTACTATTACCTACGGAAATCAGCTTGGACTTGACACGATCTTCAACGGGAAGATCCGAGCATCAGATCTGAAGCACGGTACCGGCACTTATCGAGTATATACGACGTTCAGGGATCCGAACGGGAACATCCTGAAGACGAGCAGCGGGGTTGAGTTGAAGGCCTGGTGGCAATTCAGCAAAACCTAAACTGTAAAAAATACCCCAGAAATCAGGGAACTTCCCTGATTCTTTTTTTTTATATTTTAACTTATGATCATAGGGGGCTTTGCACTTAAAATAGGTAAAATCATTGAATAAAAGTGCAGACATAGGATTAAAAGCGCAGAAGCGAATTAAAATGCAAAGCCATCATAGGGTGATTCGTTCGCTAGGGAGAAAACCTCTGACTAATTAGTCTAAGTTTTATGTGCGAAGCTTCAAAATCCGTTAACTTAATAAACTTGACTAATTAGCTCTTGACTAACGAGTCAGACCCATTTGGATAAAAAATATTATACAATAAGGCAATACGGGAGAAAAAAATTAAAAACCTCATATGGTGTGCTACCCAAAGATTAAATACGATGATTTTTAACAATATATATAGCTGTATAACGGGAAAAAGGTTCTTTAAAAGGAAGATGTAACGATTATCCGTGAAAGTGATAGGTTTAATTCTTCTATTGTATAACCTATCAAGACCGTAAAGATAAAGACGACGTTTTAGGTTCATGGTGTCGTCATGAAGATTCAACCCGAATGCGTGCCGTGTCTACTGAAACGAATCCTCTTCGAGACGGAGCTGAGCACCTCGAATACAAAACGCCGCACTAAGGCACTACGCAGCGCCTGCAAACTTCTCTCTGAGTTGTATGACCCAGCAGAGTGCAGCGCGACAATCGCAACCCAGGTGCATCAAGCGGTGTACTCAATCCTCAAAGATGATGATCCGTACGCATCGCTTAAACAATCGAGCACGACCGTCGTTCAGAGATTAATCCCTAAAGTCAAGAGACTCATTGAAGATTCAAAGGACCCTCTGCGGACGAGCATGATTTGCGCGATTATCGGTAACGTGCTTGACTTCGGGATCAATGGCTCGGGTATCCATCCACGCATGCTTGAAGAAATGTTTGACAGGTTTTATACGGATGGTCTCGGGCATGATGACTATCCGATCCTACGAAAGCACCTGTCGAATGCACGACGCCTTGTGCTCTGCACTGATAATTGTGGGGAAATCCTTTTTGATAAACTCATGTGCGTTGAGTTGAAGAACTTCAACCCCGGTCTTGACATCACCGCAATCGTCAAAGGAAAACCGGTGCTGAGCGATGCAACACGGGAGGACGCTGACGCCATCCTTTTCTCAGAGGTGATCGATAAGCTGTATACGACAGGCTGTTTTTGCGTCGGTATCGATTTCCCTCGCCTTCCTGCCAAAGCTAAGAACGCTTTAGAACATGCTGATATCATCATCAGCAAAGGGATGGCGAACTACGAATCATTCTCTGAGACAGCGTATAAACCAGTGGCACACCTTCTTCGAACGAAATGTGGGGCGATCGCCCGCTCCATGAAGCTTCCTCAAAACATCAACGTGATAAAAATCGAGAAATAGTAAAAAGTGGAAAATAACCTCTCTTCGCTTCTCGTTTATCCCTTATTTTTCTTGAGGAGATGCTGTTCTTTCAGACTAAGGAACAACAGAAACGCAATCGCCCAGAGGACCACAATCAAAAGAATTGAGGAGGTGTAGCTGCCCCATATCGATTTGACGGGATCAATAGCGACAATGAGGAAGATTGATCCAACCTGCGAGAAGAACCAAAGGATGGACGATGCTCGCCCTTCCATGCCAGCTCCAGCAATCCTGTTGGAGAGTTCTAGTACCAACGGCAGAGCGGACATCAGGAAAAAACCAACGATAGCACTCGTCACAGCAAGGAGGAAAAACGACGGGAACACCCCGATGAAATAGAATGCTATGGTACCGACGGCGAGGTCGATGATGACCAGAATCTTAATCTTTTTTAGTCGGTCCGAGAGGGCAGGTATCGCGATGGAACCAATGATCCCACCGATGATCAGCACTCCACCAATGATTCCTGCTTGATCAGCACCAATGCCATGGAGGGACTTGAGTATAATTTCTAACCACGTCAAAATCGCAGTGAACCCACCGATGCAGACAAAAAAGCCATACTCGAGGATGATGAAATCCCACTTCCTCGATAGGGTCCAGAGGTCTTTCAACCCAAATCCAGCGCTCTCTTTCATAGGGCTGACAAAAGTCCCCTCGCGGGCGAACAGAAAAAAAAGAGCAGCCCCTATGCAGCAGAGCACCGCCAAAATCGTTAGCACTATGGTGATAGTGTAGAGAGAGCTAAGGAGGGGGATAAGCACAAGGGCAAGCATCATCCCTAAGAACAGCCCGATGGTTCCTAGACCGTTGGCAAGCCCTTGTTCTCGTTCTGGGAACCATGAGACCGCGAGTTTCGTGATACTTCCGAAAATGAATGGCTGAGAGACAGCGGTGCCGATCTGGGCGAGGAGCAACAACGCGAAGTTGTAGGTGTTGAGTGTGGAAAAGATCCGAAGGACTGCAAAGACAGCTAGGAAAATGGCGGCGACTCTTATACTTACGGTGAATCCTTTTTTGTCTATGAAGATTCCTACGGGGATCGCAAGGATCACGAAGACCATGGGCCAGACGAGAGATAGCAGCGAGACGTCAAAGGCAGTCACATGATAAAGCCCTGCGACTTGGTCGGAGATGGGGGCGAACGTGAGCCAGAGAAGCTGTGAAAGCAGTGCGATGAGGATAAAGGTCGATAGGACCACCCAACGGTAGGATGACGCGTGTTCTTGAGGATTGTTTTCATTCATTCGATTTCCTTCTCCAATAGAACGAGGATTAATGGTGCTTGGGTATAAAAATATAGTAGGCTAGAGGAGATTTATATTATTAGAAATATTTATATATTTATAAAATAATATATTATGGGTTTGAGGTTACCATGTCAAGTGAAACCGATCTCGAACAACTCTACAAAGATGCGTGTTTTATTCATTTGGTTCAGAAAGGTCTCTCTGAATTTATGGCGGAAGTTGAGACAAATAGAATAATAATGCGGCGGAAAAAAGGATTGTAATTAGCCCATTCTTTTAAGTAACCAAAGAGGATTTTTGAGAGGTAAAATATTCAAAGGAGGTAGGAAGGATCTGGAAGGGGTTAGGAGAGATGGAAGGAAAAGGAATCAAAAAACTCCAGATCCTCTTATGTTATACTTTAACTAAAGTAATATTTAAACATTCCTATCAACTCTAGCATGATGACAAAATAACATAACACGAGCTTACTTAGAACAGCAAAAGAACGCCTTTTCTACAGCATCCTCAGAAGAATGCGCGACAATCCACCGCATCTCGGACTCTTTCATAAGATTTCCCCGCACCAGCTCATCGACACAGCCGCCGGTCCCCTCCACGAGTACCACTGGTCTTTGGAATATCATCGCGAAAGAAATCTCAGAGAGGGTCCCCCAGCGGCCACCAATCGCAATCACGACATCTGCGGCATACGCGACTATGAAATTACGTCGCATTCCAAGGCCGGTCGGAAGGGGTATATCCACGAACTCGTTTGCTTCCTCTTTTGCCTCAGGCAGGATCCCGACCGTAACACCATGGTGAGCCCTCGCGCCCTTACACGCAGCCTCCATCACCCCACCACGCCCACCGCAGACGAGAATACCGCCATGCCGAGCAATCCCGCCCCCAATCTCCTCTGCAACAGTGAGCGTTCGGGGAGAAAGGCGTGCATCGTCGGCGTCGCTACCCACCACTGCAACAAGTGTCCGCATGGTCCCAGGCTATCGACTCGACCTTCTTAATAGTTTTGACACAATATCACTCTGAAAAACGTTCTCCGCACCACCATGTAGCCCTGCTGCCAGAATGAGAACGAAATCATTCTGGCAGAAGCCCAAAGGGTATCTGTTTTGAGGTCCGATTGCACAGACAGGCCTACAAAAGAACAATGCAGAGAGGTTATAAGCTGCTTTTGGAGCAGCTTTTTGATTGATATAAAAAAAGATGCTTTTGACGCCTTCCGGCAAGGCTCTCGCTACACTATTGGACAGACACGCCGGAGTCCGGTACGGGGAAGCACCGTGTCTTGCGTCCTTTCTTGGTGACGTGAATAAGACCAGCCTGAGCGAGCACCTTTATGTTATAGTTGATGGTTTGAGGTTTCTGACCGAGTAACCTGGCTATCTCTTTCTGTGTCAACCCGGGTCGGCCTTTGATATGGGCGATGATCTGGATTTGTAGTTCGGTCAACCGGAACCGCTCTTCCTTCGGGAACATCATCCCGGTCGGATAGAACGCCCGATACTTCAGTCCTTCTCTTCTGGATTGTATCAACTGGGTCTTCTCCAGCACCCCTAGATGATACGACAGTGTTCCGTTCTTCACCCCGACCTGGCGGAGGATTTGATTATAGTGCGCTCCGGGATTCGTTTTGATGTACCCATAGATTTGCCCTCGGACAAACTGATCGAGGACGTCCTCCTTTTGAATTCGGGTGTACAAAGGAATCATCAAGGTGAATAGCATCAGTAGCCTGTATTTGCCACTCTCGGTGAAGGCCACAAGACCTATCAAGAGGAGCCCAAGACCCGTCGTGGTCGCAATAGCGACAGGCCCCTTGTTCTTCTGTGCCCAAAGATACGAGTGGGCGACACCACCCTCGTAGTTCACTGTCAGTGTTTGAGATGTGACATAGGTGAAGCCGAGTTGATCAGAGGCGTTAATCATTACTGTGTAGTCGCCACTGCTGTGGTAGACGTGGGACACTGATACGTTGGTCGGCAAATATGTCTCCTTTTTCCCGTCCCCCCAATCAATCATGTAGGATACGAGAGGGTCCTCCGGAGTGTCTCGTATCAATTGGAAAAAAATCGCTTGAACGTGGTAGGAATCAAGCTCATGGATTGACTGATAGAACACGCTTTTAGCTGTGAAATTCGTAAGGGGAGAGACAACGACTTTGGACACGCCAAGAGCTCGTGATTGTTGAGGGACATTCACCACAGGGTTGTCAAGGAGATAGGATACTGTGCTACCCGCGGGAAGGATGCTGGTGACTGCGGACGGGTAGGTAATGGCAAGGCGGTTATCAGGGAGGACCACAACGATGCTTTCCTTCGGTAATTCAACAACGGTCTTCGAACTTCCTTGGTAGCGAATCGTAGTACGATTCAAGGTTGGATCCATGACAATCGCGGTATAGTTCTTCATATGAAGCGTGGTATTAAACTGTAAAGAATCATCAAGAACTGGTAAGGGGACGGGATTGGTGGCAGACACTTCGACGGTGGAGAGAGGCAGGACAAGTAGTGCTAATGCTACCATTAAAAGTAAAATGAGGGTAACACTCCTACGGTTCTCAATGATTGCTCTCCGTGGTTGCATAGTGACAATTATCCTTCCATACTATTTATTCGACGCCTTCTTAAATATGTTTTGAAACAAAATTTTGATTAAAACCTCGTAGGAGTATCACTGGTTTCAGCGACCCACAAGGCCTAAATACAAGGTCTGATTTACTCGCCCACCAGAAAAGGAGCACCATGAGTATGGCAACGCAAGTTATTCGATGCCCGAAATGTAAAACAACTATCACGGTCACAGGTAGCCCAGGAGAACACATCAGTATCACCTGCCCGAACTGCGGTGAAAAAGGATTCTACGTATTCCCAGAGCCACAAGCGCGAGAAATGATCCCCGGGTCAGCCGCGATTACCGTACGAAATCTTTCGAAATGTTATAAAACATTCAAAGCGGTCGATGACATTTCCTTCAGCGTGAGGAAGGGAGAGATCTTCGGATTCCTCGGTCCCAACGGCGCGGGGAAGACGACTACAATCAAAGCCATTCTTGACCTTATCCATGCGGACCGAGGTGAGATCACCATCAACGGTATTAACGTGAGAGCCCAGGGGAAGAAAGCAAGGGAGTTCGTGGGGTATATGCCCGAGCAGGTCGCGTTCTACGACAACCTGACCGCACTGCAGAACCTCCGGTTCTATGCGGAGATTAAACACGCATCGAAGGACGAATGTGAACGTCTAATCGAGCTAATAGGGCTTGGTGATGCCGGCAAGAAAAAAGTCGGTGCATTCTCTAAAGGTATGGTGCAACGGCTCGGCATGGCGCGTGCTATGCTTAGTAATCCACCTATCATGATTCTTGACGAGCCTAGCGGCGGGCTTGACCCACGCGGCGTGGTCCTCGTCCGTGACATCATCCTAGACCTGAAAAAGAAAGGTGTCTCGATTTTCATCTCCTCGCACATCCTCAGTGAGATCCAGGAAATCTGCGACCGCGTCGGCATCATCAACAAAGGGAAACTCGTCGCGCAAGACACCGTCGATAACCTCGGCAGAAAATTGAACCTGAAGCCCCAGATTATCGTGACTCTTGATAAAGTCACAACAGCTATCGAGAAGGCGGTACAGGCTATCCCCAATGTGGACCAGGTGCATACCGCCGGAAACACCCTCGAAATCGTCTGCGATGCCAAGACAAAAGCAGCGGTGATTCTAGCGATCTCTAACGCTGGCGGCAACATTGTCAACTTACAAATGAAGGAGCCCTCTCTTGAGGCCGTCTTCATGCGGTTTACGGAGGCATGACCATGAGACGAGACACAGTCATCAGCATCGCGAAAAAAGAAATCATGGACAACATCAGAAACAAGTGGATCATCCTTGTCTCAATCATGTTTGCAGGTCTCACCCTCGTCGTCTCCTATTTCGGGTCCATAACGAGCCATGGCTGGCAGAACCTGGGACTCACCATTGCGGGGATGACAAGCTTTGCGACCTACCTTATTTCTATCATCGGATTCATGCTAGGGTATGCGTCTATCATCGGTGAGATCGAGCGTGGGTCGATGAGTGCGCTTTTATCCCTTGCTGCAACCAGGTTTGAAATCGTGGTCGGGAAATTCTTCGGGTTGGGTGCCGTTTTGTGTTTCACGGTCTTGGTAGGTTTTGGCTTCGCTGGCATCGTTATTGGCGTGAACGTCTCGAACGTCGACTACATTCAGTTTCTAGCGTTTATCGGCATGACCATGATATTCGGTCTTGTGTTCCTGAGTGTCGCACTGTGCTTCTCCACCGTGTTTTCGAAACGATCGACCGCACTAGGAGGGACGATCTTCCTGTGGTTCCTGTTCGTGATCATCCTACCGATTGTGTTCGCGGGACTGCTTGTGTCCACCGTTGGTTTGACCAATTTAACTGCTGGTAATATCCCTGAGTGGTACTATGTCACAACTCTGTTCAACCCCATTGATGTGTATTCCTCGCTTATCAGCATCACCATTCGTCCCGTATCCACAAGTATCAGCGGTGTCGTCCCGTATCCCGCATGGTATTCCCCAGGTTTGTTGCTAGGTGTGCTCTTCGTCTGGATCGTGGTGTTCTTCGTTCTTGCGGCTTGGCGATTCAATCGGAAGGATGTCTAACTCACAGTTCCGATGACAAATCAGCAAAAGAAACACCATGATTTCCCTGAAAACGTCAACATAAATCTTATAAAGGATACTTTGTTTTCCACCATCCATCATTATCGGGGTCGCAATCTATGGCAAGGCAGACGAAAAAGACCAATCCACAATTAATCAGCCTCATCGAGAATCTCCGGAAGATAGCGTACGAGAACAAAGCACCCATCTGGAAGGATATCGCGGAGCGGTTGGAGAAACCAGCGCAGAACTGGCCGGAGGTCACTCTTACTCGGATTAACACCTATATTAATGAAAAGGAGACCGCGCTCATACCAGGGAAGGTGCTCTCCACGGGGAAGCTCACAAAGAAAGTGTCGATCGCAGCCTGGGCGTTCTCAGAGAAAGCCCACGAGAAAATTAAGAAGGCAGGAGGCAAGACACTCACGATTGAGGACCTCGTGAAACACAACCCGAAAGGCAAGGACGTGAGGATACTGGGATAATTATGGTAGCAATCATCGACGCGCAAGGCGCGGTACTCGGACGGCTCTGCACAACGGTCGCTAAACGCCTCCTGAAAGGAGAGGAGATTGCGGTCGTGAACGCGGAGAAGGCGATCGTCACCGGGAAGAAGGCCATGATCAAGGCACACTACAAACAGGAGCGCGAGGTCGGGACGTACCGAAAAGGGCCGTTCTACCCTCGGATGCCTGACCAGATTGTGAAGCGGACGGTGCGGGGGATGATCCCATACCAAGAGCCGCATGGGAGGGCAGCGTTTAAAAGGTTGAAATGCTATATCGGCGTCCCGAAGGAGTTTTCGGGGCAGACCTTTGAAAAGGTCACTGTCGCAGAGAAGCAGCCTGCTGACTTCATGACAATACAGGAAATCGCGCAATCACTGGGGGCGAAGGTGTAAATGTCTAAGAAAGTCGTCAATACCTCAGGGAAGCGAAAGACCGCGATTGCGAAAGCGACTGTTGTCAAAGGCGTCGGTCGTGTCCGCATCAACGAAAAACCAGTGGAGCTCTATGAGCCTGCGGTCGCCCGTTGGAAGATTATGGAGCCGCTACGAATCGCGGAAAACCATGTCGCGACCGTGGACATCAGCGTCGAGGTGAGCGGTGGAGGGTTCATGAGTCAAGCGAACGCGGTGCGCACAGCGATAGCGAAGGGACTCGTGGAGTACACCGGGGACCCCGCCCTGCGTCTCTCCTTCCTAGGGTTTGACCGTGACCTGCTCGTGAGCGACTCGCGGTTTAAGGAATCAAAAAAGCCTCTCGGGCGCGGTGCCCGTAAGAAGAGGCAGAAATCGTATCGGTGAGCAAGTATGATTATCCCTGTCCGTTGTTTTACCTGCGGGACCATCATTGCCCCAAAATATGAGGAGTACAAGAGACGGTGCGAGGAGTACCAGCGCGCGGTGAACGCAGGGGAGAAACCAAAGGAGACTCCTCAGCAGATTTTGAACGACCTGCAAATCGAGCGGTACTGCTGCAGACGCATGATCGTTTCCCATGTTGATCTGCTGAAGGAAGCAGCGCCCTACGAGTAGTCATTCTCCCCGTTTTTTTTATTGGCTCATGATTTTGATGAGGTACTTGTAGAGGTTGATGATAGTCATCACAAAGACTGCTGCCACGAAGCCTAGGAGGACGAAGGCTATGGCAGGCATGTGCATCGAACCTCCATGGGATGCGAGAACAGTAAGGGATGTTTGGCTGCCGTATTCATGCGCGTGACACCTCTTCATCACCTACTATGATATAATATATCATGATACTATTTATCATAGCCTGTATTTATAGTTTTGCTGAAAAAATCACATGACCGACGCAAAGGATATAACACGGCTACGCATACCATCAACCGAGGGTGATCCGGATGCAAAAAACTCTACTCGATTTTTTAGAATTCGACGACGAAAAAAAGAAACAGGTATCATCAGCCACGAAATAAAAACTCGAATGGTACTATCCAAGATAACAAAGAATGTAATAAAGTAAAAAATAGAACCGATAGACTGATTTTTAGATAGATACCTTCGTAAAATCATCATTCCAATCTGATTTTTAATGACGAGGTCTCAATATCTATTATTTCAATAAACATATAAACCTCATGGAATATTAATACTCTTGATTTCTATGAAAAAGGACAAGAAATCAAGAATCCTCATTTTGTCAATCCTCCTTGTAATGGTTGGAACCTCCTTTGCCCATGGATCATCGTCCAAGAATTACTCCATGATTGATAAACAAGGCGAAAGGAGCTTCGAAGGGCAGATCCTCTTCGCTCCTCTGTATGGGACAACAACCTATCTCATGGACAACACAGAAACAATCAATCATACCTGGTCAAGCAGCCACACACCGGGCGCGGACGCCTACTGGCTAGGAGACGGCACGATCATGCGGACAATACGCGTAGGGAACCCCCCTGAGGGCGGCGCGGGCGGTGGCGTACAGAAGGTAGAATGGGACGGGACCATCGATTGGGATTTCCGCTACAACACGAATGGAGACCTCAGCCACCACGACATCAAAGTACTACCAAATGGGAACGTGCTGATGATCGCCTGGGAGACAAAAACACGTGCGGAAGCGGTTGCTGCAGGACGAAATCCGAATATGATTTCCGGGAATTCATTTATGCCTGACCATGTCATCGAAGTCCAACCCACCGGCCCTTCGAGCGGCACCATTGTCTGGGCGTGGCACGTCTGGGATCATCTCATCCAGGATTATGACTCCTCCAAAGAGAATTACGGCGTCGTCGCAGATCATCCTGAATTAATAGACATCAATTACGGAACGTTTTTTATGAGCACGGATGATTGGCTTCATACAAACTCCATTGACTACAACCCACAGTTCAATCAAATACTCCTGAGTGCCCATAACTTCAATGAGGTCTGGGTCATCGACCATAGCACGACAACCGAAGAAGCAGCGAGTCACTCCGGTGGGAATAGCGGGAAAGGCGGCGACTTACTCTACCGATGGGGGAACCCACAGGCATACCGAAGAGGAACCTCAATTGACCAAAAATTATTTGGCCAACATGGCACCTCATGGATAAAACCAGGGTACCCCGGAGCCGGAGACATCCTCATTTTCAACAATGGATTAAATCGACCTGGTGGACAATACTCTTCCATCGACGAAATCGCACCCCCGGTAGATGCGAATGGTTCGTATTATCTCGTACCCGGGTCCGCGTATGGCCCTGAGGACATCACCTGGACGTACACCGCGAGTCCCCCGACAAGTTTCTACGACTACTATTGTTCTGGCGCAGATCGTCTAAAAGACGGTGATACCCTCATTTGTGATGGGGTAGCGGGAAGGTTCTTCGAAGTCACCCCGGACAAAACGATCGTATGGCAATGGACGAATACGTATCCGAGTCCGGCCTTGAATGATGTGTTCAAAATTGATTATATACCGCCCCCTGAGCCACCGCAACCGAACAACCCTGACCTCGATTGTCGAGGTAACATCAGTTGGACCGATATCAAACCAGGCGACACCGTCCAAGGCACATTCCAGGTAGAAAATATCGGCAGCCCTAATTCTACCCTTAACTGGACCATCGACACATATCCCAGCTGGGGGACCTGGTCATTCACCCCGAAGTCCGGAGAGAACCTCACCCCCGAAGCAGGGCCTCTTACCGTTCAGGTCTCGGTCATTACACCAGATCAACAAAACACTAAATTTGAAGGATTCATCAGAGTGATTAACAAAGATAATCCAAATGATTTCAATCTGATTCCAATTTCTCTTACCACACCTCTCAGCGATGTTATGCCACAGTCGATACGACGACAATTCCTCTCGGCCCAACAATCATGCTACCTCGGGCCATTGTTTCATGTGCTGAAAGAAGTAACATAAAAAAACGTCGATCTCTTAGAATTTCGGAGTGCGATTTTTCCACAAACGCCAGAGCGCGATGCCCAACATGACCGTGAACACCATAAAACAGGCAATCGCGATATCCAGATACAACGGGTTTTGATACACTGCCTGAATCAACCCTTGTGATTTATCGACGACAAAGCGATTACTGGAACCCGCGGTTAAAGTCCCAGGAGTGCCAAAGCCATTGATAACATCGATATCCCCGCCAAGCGGGATACCATGAGTCCCCGAGGAGGGATACATAGGGAATCTCCCACGTAAAAAAATTTCACGAAGGAAGCCAGGCACGTCAGGGGGCACGTAAAGATTTGATCCTCGACTACCTTCCAATAAAGGTAAACTAGTTCCTTCTTTTGCAAGAACATTCTGAGCACCGAGTGAATAAATGTTGTACCCAAAATTCACCACAGTTCCTTTGATGTACAAAATCAATTCAATGATGCCGACCCATAATGCCACACAAGTCATGGCGAATAGCACAACGATTTTTGTATTTTCAGGGTGCAACAGGCTCTCCCCTTTCCAAGTCAATTTATAGTACACCCATTTATGGCCGTCACGCTCAGTTCTTTTTATGAGTCCCGCCTCATTTAATTTCGAGAGGTGTTCATGTAAGGTCGCTTTGTTCAGATTCGTCACACTTGCGATTTCGTTCAACCCCATGTTGTGTCCATCCAGGGTCTTGAGAATATCAAGCCGCGTGTCGGACGCAAGTGCTTTGAATGTTTCTCGGTCTAATGTGATTTTTGTCATAGCGACATGACTATTTATCTCTGGCATCCTTTAAATACTGTTTGGTTACGTTCGGTTTTTTCCGAACTCTAAATGACAACACCTATCAGATACTCACAGTCGTTCAACGAAAGGTAAAGCTATAAATCATCCAGAGCTATTACCGTCCCCTTGCATGAAGAATGACACGTTCATCCAGCAACTCAAGACGTGCGGCGCAATCAAATTCGGCCGCTTTGTCCTCACCTCTGGCGCTATCAGCGATTATTATATCGACATCAAAAAAGCGAGCACGGACCCGATCATACTCAAATCCATCGCCAAGCTAATGAGCGATTATGTGAACGGGTACGAGATGCTCGCCGGTATGGAGCTTGGTGCAGTACCGCTAGTCGTTGCTTTATCCCTTGAGACCGGCATTCCTTACGTGATCATCAGGAAGGAGAAACGCGAGCATGGGACCGGAAAGCAAATCGAGGGAGGCGAGGTTTCTGGGAAAAGCGTCCTTGTCGTCGAGGATGTAACGACCAGCGGCGGCTCGGTCGTGAAAACCATTCAAATCTTGCGTGAGAATAACGCGGAGGTCGACCGGGTTCTCGCAGTGGTCGATCGGGAGAACGGGGCACGGGAGATCCTCCAGAAACTCGAAGTGGAGTTCATCCCGCTGGTCTCTGTTAGTGAAATTCTCAAAAACAAATAAACACAATTCCTATCATAGTAAGGTGTTAAGGTAAGGGGAACGTATATGAATATCCTGGTGGTCGGTGGTGGGGCGCGCGAACATGCGATCTGCGATGCTGTTGCACGAGCAGAAAATACCTCATTGTACAGCGTGATGAGCAACCTCAACCCCGGGATTGAGCGCCTAGTCCTTGGGTACCTGCTCATCAAAGAAACACAGGTCGAGGAAGTGGCCGCTTACGCGTTGAAAAAGCACGTTGATTGTGCGCTCATCGGTCCCGAGGCACCGCTGGAGGTGGGTCTGGTCGATGCCCTGACGAAGGAAGGGATTCGCGTGTGCGCTCCTACGAAGAGGGCTGCCCGGATTGAAACCGACAAGGAATGGATGAGGAACCTACTCACCAAATATCGTGTATGTGGGCAACTCCGCCATAAGAGTTTCACAGACCCTGCTGAAGCTGAGGACTTTATCGAAGAGTTGGACGCGCAGGTCGCGATCAAACCCATCGGACTTACCGGGGGAAAAGGAGTACACGTCGCCGGCGATCATTTTCAAGGCAAGAAAGAAGCGGTGGCCTACGTCAGTGAGGTCATCACCCAGAAAATCGGGGGAGCCGCTAAAGTCCTCATCGAGGAAAAAGCAGTCGGCGAAGAGTTCACCCTCCAAGGGTTCACCGACGGGAGGCATCTCGCACCACTCCCTGCTGTTCAAGACCACAAACGACTCCTACCCGATGATAAGGGCCCGAACACAGGGGGCATGGGGTCGTACTCCTGCGCAAACGGGTTGCTCCCATTCCTGACACGACAAGAGTACAACGAAGGAGTCACGATTCTTTCCAGCATTATCCAGGCGCTCCACAAAGAGGGATGCTCCTACGTTGGCCCAATCTACGGCCAGTTCATCCTAACACCAGACGGCGTCAAGGTCATCGAGGTGAACGCCAGGTTCGGCGACCCTGAGGCGATGAACGTCCTCCCCTTGCTACAGACTGATTTCATGGAGCTGTGCTCCACGATGCTTGAAGGAACGCTGTCGAAAAAAGACATCCAGATGGAGAAGAAGGCAACCGTTTGTAAGTACGTCGTCCCGGAAGGATACGGGGTGAAAAGCATGGTAGGGGAACGCATCGAGGTTGATGAAGAAGCGATTAGAAAGGCGGGCGGCAAGTTATTCTACGCGTCTGTGAACAAAAAAGACGGCACGATCGTCACCGGTTCGTCACGGTCGCTCGCGGTCGTCGGCATCGCTGAAGACCTCGTGGACGCGGAACGCATCTGCGAGCAAGGGTTACGGTGTATTAAAGGAGACCATATCTTCGTCCGCCATGACATCGGGACGAAAAAGCTGCTTGAAAAACGCGTCAACCACATGAAAGAACTCCGTGGCATCCTCGCATGAAAGAACAAATCTACGTGTATTTCATTGGTACCGCTGGTTCAGGGAAATCGACCCTCACCGCAAGCGTCCAGAAATGGGTGAAACGCCAAGGGCTTGACGCGGTTATCGTGAACCTTGACCCAGGGGCGGAGAACCTCCCGTACACCCCTGACATCGATATCAGGGATTGGATCTCGTTGAAAGAGGTCATGGAGACCAATTCTCTCGGCCCGAACGGTGCCCAAATTGCGTGCGCCGATATGATTGCGCTGAACACTGACGAGATCAAACAAAGCATCGAGCAGTTCAAATCAGACTACATCCTCATCGACACTCCTGGGCAGCTCGAGGTGTTCGTGTTCCGGGAGTCAGGGAAGTACACCGTGAAGTTCCTCAGCCCAGAGAAAAGCATCATCTGTTACCTCATCGACCCGATGCTTGCGCGTTCCGCATCAGGGTTCGTGTCCCAGTTGCTGCTTTCGATTTCCGCGAACTTCCGGCTGAATCTTCCCCAGATCAATGTTCTTTCCAAGGCTGATATGATCCCGAAGAAGGATCTTGAAATCATTTTGAAATGGTCGAAGGATCCGTACGAAATCACCGAGGCGTTAATTAACGAGGAGGCATCGGTGTACCGCGAGATGAGTGAGAGAATCCTGCAACTCATAAAAGACTTCGGTGGTCATACAACATTGATTCCCACTTCGAAAAAGAACCAGTTTGGAATCGATGATCTGTACGCGGCAATCCAGCTTCAATATACAGGCGGAGAGGACCTTAGGAAAGATTAATCAGGTTGTCTTCAACGTCCCTAACACCGGCTCAAAGATGAATCCCTTGTCCATCAGCGCAGTGAGCGCTTCTTCGATGGTGTTCTCATCAAGCCCCTTGCTTTTGCATAGTTCCACGACGACGTCCCAAGGGGCACCGTCGTCCCCTTCGTTGTCCTTAATGGATTGCAGAACCACGGTCTCAGGGTCCTCGGGCTCTTTTTCAGCAGGCAGCTCTTCCTTCTGCTTCCTTGATTTGTTGCCCTCTTTCTTCGTCTCCTTCTTTCGCTCTTTTATCTCGAGCGTCTC
>DATKKD010000053.1:0-2330 GCA_035543435.1 Thermoplasmatota archaeon | reverse complement strand
TGGAATAGATTTTTGAGAAATAAACTTGCTGTCATCGGCTTGTTTACTTTTGTTTTCATTATGCTGGTCGCTGTTGCGGCACCCTTGATCGCAAATTATGATACCGACGCTATAAGAATCAATGTGCCAAATCGCTTGCGGACACCCAGCCTCGAGCATATCTTCGGCACGGACGAAATGGGGCGGGATATTATGGCTCGCATCGTGCACGGCGCTCGCATTTCTCTGGTGGTCGGATGTTCAGCTATAGCGGTTGCGTTGTTTATTGGCGGTGCCTTAGGAGCCATCGCAGGTTATTCCGGAGGCAAGATCGACGACGTGATTATGCGTTGTATGGATGTGTTTTTATGCCTGCCTGATGTGCTGCTGGCGCTGGCGATTGTGGCGGCATTCGGCACGAGCCTGGTGAATTTGACTGTCGCTATCGGGCTCGCCTTCACGCCGAAGTTTTCACGTCTCGTGCGTTCGGCGGTGATGACAGTGAGAGGCGTGGAGTATGTGGAGGCGGCAAGAGCCATTGGGGCAACCAACACCCGGATCATTACAAAACATGTTTTGATCAACTGCTTCGGCCCCATTCTGGTCCAAGTGACACTGTATGTTGCAAATGCAATATTGACTATTTCCGCAATGAGTTTCATCGGCCTTGGCATTCAGGCCCCTATTCCTGAGTGGGGGAATATGCTTGCATCCGGCCGTGTTTACATGCGTGACCACGCCTATGTAGTTATAGCACCGGGCCTGGCGATTTTCCTGACGATCCTTTCGCTTAACCTTTTGGGCGACGGGTTGCGTGATGCGCTGGATCCCAGGTTGAAATAGCAGAAGGATAAATATGGAGATCACAAAGATAAACGAACAGCAAAACACACTGGAGATAAAGAACCTTGTGATTCACTATATTAGTGATGAAGAAGTGGTCAGAGCTGTTAACGGTGTGAATATTACAATTAAAGCCGGCAGGACCCTTGGTCTGGTAGGCGAGACCGGCGCGGGAAAAACTACCACGGCGCTATCTATCCTTAATCTGGTCCCGGAACCTCAGGGGAAAATTCTTTCAGGCGAGGTATTATTACAGGGCCGGAGTGTTCTATCGATGAGCGAACATGAGTTGGAGGTTATGCGCGGTGATAAGGTTGCCATGATCTTTCAGGACCCTATGACTTCGCTGAACCCGGTTCATACGGTTGGCCATCAGATTGCCGAAAGCATCGAGATTCATCGCAGGGTGAGCAAACAAGAGGCGCTCAAACAGGCCAAAGAGATGCTGGAGCTGGTGGGTATTCCAAGCGAGCGCTCCAATGAGTATCCATACCAATTCTCCGGTGGTATGAAGCAGCGTGTGGATATTGCAATAGCACTGGCATGCAGTCCGGCTCTGCTCATTGCCGACGAGCCCACGACTGCATTGGATGTGACCATTCAGGCGCAAGTGCTCAAACTGATCAACGAACTGCGGCAAAAATATCATATGTCCATGCTCATGATCACACACGATCTTGGTATTGTGGCCGAAGTGTGCGATGAGGTTTCCATCGCTTATGCCGGGCGAATTATAGAGCATGGCACGTTGGAAGATATCTTTGACCATATGCGGCATCCATACACCAAGGGCTTGTTTGGTGCTCTGCCTGATATTGGGGTCAGACGTTCCGAGCTCAAACCCATTAAAGGATTGATGCCTGATCCCACGAACCTGCCATCGGGGTGTCCGTTCCATCCCCGCTGTGATTATGTAATGGAGGTCTGCCCCCAGTCTCTGCCTGAGAACAAATGGCTCAGCGAAACCCATTGCGTAGAATGCCATCTGTACAAAGACACGAATGAGAGCATGCTTTAGGGAGGTATTGCGTTGAACGACCTATTATTGGAGGTCCGGGACCTTAAAAAATATTATAAAGTCCCTAAGGGAATGCTCCATGCGGTCGACGGTGTGAGCTTTAATCTGGAAAAAGGGAAAACACTGGGTATCGTGGGCGAATCAGGATGTGGCAAAACGACCATTGGCCGTGCAATTCTGAGGCTCGTAGAACCGACAAGCGGGAGTGTCATTTTTGATGGTGTCGACATACTGAAACTAAACAAGCAGGAAATGCGGCATATGCGAAGGGTTATGCAGCTGATTTTTCAGGATCCGTTTTCTTCTCTGAACCCCCGCAAAACCATTACACAAACTATTGAAGAACCCCTCATTCTAGCCAATATGATTCCAGATCCGGACAAGCGATTCATGCGCGTCATGGAGCTGATGGATACCGTTGGTTTGGCAGAGCGCCTTGTCAACACCTACCCTCATGAACTGGATGGCGGCCGCCGCCAGCGTATCGGGA
>DATKKD010000052.1:0-11796 GCA_035543435.1 Thermoplasmatota archaeon | reverse complement strand
TTTCTCACCAGTGGAGACACCACGATGGATCTTCCGACCGACCCTTCGGAGGATCTCCTTGCGCTCGTCGCTCATGGATCGGAGGTACCCACGGATTTCCTGCACGGTCTTCGATTGGATCGGTGGCGCCCGCACGATGCTGGGAGCCCAGTTGATCTTCCTGCGGACCTCGTTGAGAAGCTGTCCCTCCTTCCCGATCGCAGCGCCAGGCTTGAGCGCCTCGATCGTGACCTCCCCGACATCAGGTTGGAAGTAGATGTTCGTGATCTCTGCTTCCTTGGGGACAATCTGACGGATCTTCTTCTCCGCGACATCGATATCGGTGAGGACTGTGGGGTCAGGACGCACCACGATGCGTTTCTGAAGGTTCTTCGCCATGTTCTTGACAAGGTCCTTGTTCGTGGCGAACTTATCGGGCGTCTTGGTGTAAATCACCAGGAGCGCGCCTTCGAACTCGACATCGGAGATATCGACACTTGCCGGGATGGAACCCCGGATTTTTCCTCTTATTTCTGCTAAAACATCATCAACGGTCATAGTTTTCTAACCTTTTTGTACGCTTGTAAAACGAATCCTGTGTTCTCTTTTTTATGATAATTTTCCCTTGAAGAGCAACGGACGCTACTTCCCCATCTTCTGCAAACGCTTCTTCACTTCATCGTCGGAGAGCATCTTGAACTCCTTCTCCGTGATCACCGCGACATCAGCACCGTTCCCTGAGGCTGAGTCTCGCCCCATAGCAGCGGTAACCGCGCGCAACGCGAGATCAATTCCTTCGTTGACCGTGAGGTCATCTCGGAAAGCATCCTCGAGAACTCCAAAGGCGTAGGGCGAACCAGAGCCGCCAGCGGTGTACTTATCAGGGATGGAGCCGCCAGCTGCGTCAAGGGAAAAGATATGGCCTCCTGAGGAGTCCCATCCGCCAAGGATGAGTTGAACATAATACGGAGCAAACTTCCGTTGGTTGAGGATATTAGACATCAAGGTTGCCGCGCTTTGGACTGGTATCTTTGCATCCCGTTTCAGTCGATAGAGCTTCGCCTCAGCGCTGAGATACCGGGACAAGATCTGTAAATCGCCGACAAGCCCAGCTGTCGCTAGTGCGAGATGTTCATCGATTTGATACAGTTTTTTGGTTGTCTTGTGGGCGATCAGCGTGCCCATGGTCGCGCGTCGTTCTGTCGCTATCACGACGCCTTCTTTACAGACCATCCCAAGAATGGTGGTCCCTGTCTTCTTCACGTCTTCTGTCATAAATTACTCTCCAGTAAACACCAGAAAAACACTGGGTAATGAATAACGCACCTTTTATTTATACTTTATGCATTACAGGAGATGCGCTCTATGGACCCTTTTTACCGCGAATTCGAACTCATTAAACCAGTGTCTGAATATTTCCTACGACAAGGATATCGCATCCTTGAGGAGGTTCCTATTGGGTATTGCCGTGCTGACCTCGTGGCATTCAAAGGAGATGAGGTCGTTGCGGTCGAGCTGAAGCTTCAGTACAGTCAGAAGGCGATCATCCAGGTGAAAAACTACCAGCTCGCCGCTGACTTTGTGTACGTAGCGCTTCCTTTGATGAAATCCTTCTCCATGCTTCGAAAAAAGGAGCATCTCCTACGAAATGAGGGAATAGGGGTGCTCCTAGTGAATGAGAAGACCTGTGCCGTCGAGAAATTCATCGATGCCGAGCAATCGAAACGAAAGTTCGCATCCCTGACTATCGGAGAAGTGCAAAGGAGGAGAAATCACAGGACACAAAGGTTCAAGATTTATTAAAGAAAAAAAGGTGAGAAGCTGAGCTTCTCGGAAAAATGTTTACGAGATGATCGCAAGCTTCTTTCCCAATGTCTCAAATTTATCGAGCGCGTAGTCAAGGTCCTTCCTGGTGAGACCCGCATTCATCATCGTCCGAATCCTGGCCTTATCCCTGGCGACCATGGGGAAGACAATCGGCAATGCGAACACCCCTTCGTTGAAGAGCTCGTTGCTCAGGTCTTTCGCCTTCCCGGAATCACCAACGATCACAGGTGTAATGGGCGTCTCGCTGTTCCCGGTGTCGAAGCCCATTGAGTTGAGCTCTTTCTTGAAATAGTTCGTGTTGTCCCAGAGCCGTCGCACATGCTCAGGTTCGGTCTCAAGGACATCGATAGCGGCAAGCTGTGCACCCGAGACTGCTGGAGGATGCGAACCGCTCAATAACCATGTTCTCGATTTGTTGTAGGCGAAGTTATACAAATCCTGACTCCCGGCAACGAGGCCACCGACGACCCCGTAGGCCTTGCTGAAGGTTCCCATCTCGACATCGATTTTCCCCTCGATGTGGAAATGCGCGCCTATGCCTCGACCGTCCTCGCCGATGACACCCTCGCCGTGCGCGTCATCGACATAGGTCATCGCGCCGTACTCGTTTGCGAGCTTCACAATCTTATCCATAGGGGCGATGTCGCCGTCCATGCTGAACACACCGTCGGTGATGATAAGGATCCGTCGGTATTTCTTGTCAGCATCCTTGAGCACTTTCTCAAGGTCACCGACATCTCGGTGTTTGAAGATTGCCCGATCCGCTTTCGTGAGACGGACGCCGTCGATGATGCTGCCGTGGTTGAGCTCGTCGCTGATGACGATATCACCCTCACCCACAAGTTGAGGGATAAGTCCGGAGTTCGCTGCAAACCCAGTCTGATAGATAAGCGCTGCTTCTGTTCTCTTGAATTTCGCGAGGCGTTTCTCCACCTCGATGTGTATCTTGAGGGTCCCTGCGATAGCGCGCACCGATCCTGACCCGGCACCATATTTTTTCGCTGCTTCAATCGCCCCTTTCACCAATCGGGGATGATTGCTCAGATTCAGGTAGTTGTTGGAACACAGCATGATGACTTCTTTGTTGTCAACGATCGAATGTGGTTTTGACCCGCTCTCAAGGATATGGATGTTCCATTCAAGGTGCTTGTTCACCAGATCCTGATACTCATCTTTCAAAAAACCGTTTGGATTTCGCTTCGTGATTTGCGTCATAAGATTGCCTCCTAAGATAACCGTGTTATCAAGGGGGCTGGAATAAGGTAAGAATATTAAAAGCTGTTGGTCTGGATTTTGACGACCCTGCTGAGACGGTACCCAATCACGACCATGAGGTACCCTTGGTCATGGAAAAGATGGTCAATCTCCTTATCCCCCGTATCCACCCGTAAAAGCGGCGTATGCATGAGCTTGGAAGGCGTAGAAACCACGATGATGTTCTCAATCCCTATTGCTCTGATAATCTGGGGGCTGAGTTGGAGGTTCCCGCGACCAAGGATGAACCCTTGGGCTCCGATGGGGCTCAGGATGACCTTTGCTTTCGGGTGTCTCTCGAGAAGCTCAAGGATCTGTTGTTCATTGAGATCTGTTCCGATGACTTGATGATGATAGACGGCATCAATCCCGAGGAGCGTGTGCTGTAGACCAAGTTTTTTCGCGATGTAATCGACGGTCCCTCCAGGGCCAAAGAGGAAAAGAGTATCATGATGCTTCTCCAGTTCGTCTTTGATGTGGTCAGCGAGCTCGTCCTTCACCGCGTCGTCAGAGACCGACTCGTAGCTCGCCTTCCCCACCTGGATGTACGTCGGCTCTACGATGCCTTTTGCGACACCGTACAATCGTACTTTCCATTCACCTTTCCTGTAGAGGTCTTCATCGAGATCCATGATCTCTGCATCCCCTATGGTCAGTCGACCATCGATGAACTCCTTGAGCATCTTCGCGGTCGCGGTGGTGTTAATCCCGAACACCGCTGAGTGCATCTTCACCCCCGCTGGGACCCCAAGCAGTGGGATCATTTTGTCGACCATAGTGAAAATATCACGAGCAGTGCCGTCACCCCCACAAAACACGAGGATGTTGACTCGTTGGTCTAAGAATTTATCGCATGCTCTTTTGGTATCCTCCGCAGAGGTAGCGTCGGTCTGAGGAGTATAAATCACGCGTGCTTTGATGCCGTTATTTTCTAACACTGTGTTTCCCATATCGCCGCCGCAGGTGAACCATTCGATGTCGAGTCGACGTGGTTTTGAATAAAATTCCTGGAGCATCTCATCCGCTTTCTGTGAGGCGATGGGAGTCGCCCCGAGCTGTCTTGCTTGGACGACAACGTTATCGGTTCCTTTCAATCCAACCCTTCCCCCCATGCCCGCGATGGGGTTGATAAGAAACCCAATTTTTGTTGGCATCGGACCTACATGAGGTTCGTGTTATTTTAATGATACTCCGATGAAACCGGAGGAGATGTACAGAGAAATATGCGATATTGTTTCAATTTGAGATAAGGACACGATGTGTTTAAATATGATGAAGAATACAACAGGAAGTGTGGTGAGGAAGTGCGATGTTCGGTTGGCCTTGTCTTCCCGGCTTGCGCTCCTGTCCCGTGATGACGCCGGTGTGCGTCTATTCGGCGCTGGTCTTCGTGCGGTTCTGTTCCCCCCGCTTCCTTACCTGTTTTTCTCTGGATAGCTGTGAGTGTTAAGGACCTGGATGACCCAGGCGTTTTTCTTTCTTTTTTATCGATTGCATGCGCGCGCGTACAACATCGAGATCAATGGTCCCATGTTGATATGCTTCGAGGAACGTTTTCGTGTCGATGCTGTACATCATCGTACCGCACATCTGATGGTATTCAGTGCAGGCTGCACTGGTCACCTCGGTAATAACGTCCTTGGTGATCGCTGACGTGAAATGAAAGTCCTCAGAGAGGAAGAGGTCCACCCCGTTTTTTAGCGCGGAGACTAGAATCGTGCAGTCGTTGATGATGTCAGGGGATTGTACGCCATGGTGCTCACCCATGGAACGGACGCAGGCCTGCCCGAAGGCGTCAGAGAGTAATCTGTTTTTGAAGTCAATCACAGTCGCATGCGCGTGTACCACGCGCTTCATTGCTGCCCTGTAGGTTGCGCTCGTGATCCGTCCCCAGACCTTGAGTTGCTCAAGCTCTGAAGCAACGGTCGCGGTCATGAAACATGGAATGCGATCCCGAACGAGGGCCTCGATAACTCTGTCCACGAATGAGTCCTCTTTGAGGAGGAACGAGGTATCGAAGGACACGCTGCGAATCTGGAGAGCGTCGACCATGGTTCTTTTCTCCTGGAACTGAAAAGATGGAACGGACCTATGGGGATTCGAACCCCAGTATCCGGCTCCGAAGGCCGGAAGGATATCCAGACTACCTCATAGGTCCATTACGCACAGTTTGAAATGGTCATCGAGTATAAAACTTAGCGTGGTCGTGAAAAAGAAAAAAAAGGAGGGAAAGGGCAGAAAAAGCCCTTTTACATCCCGAGGAGATGTCGAAGGATCGGGAACGCGTTCGGGAACGTCGCAAAGAGCCAGTGCAGGAACGTGTGGAGTGGTCCGCCGAGTCCGAGTCCCGCTGGCATCGTCACAGTCAACGGGTCTGACCAGGGGCTCGTTAAGTTCTCCTTATCCTTTGCCATGACCTTTACCGCGTACGTCCCTTTGGACTGCCAGGTATAGGTCGCGTTCGAAACCACACCCGAAGCGAACGGACCTATCCAGTCGCTGATGTTTCCGTCGCCCCAGTCCCATCTATAGTACAAGGCCTCATTCGCGTCGGGATCGGTCGTGCTGGTCGTGTAGACATACGAGGTCCCGACTTTCCCTTTCTTTTGACCGGTTGGTGTTTGAGGCTTTGCAGGTGGCTGCTGCCCGCTGCCGTAGGTCACATGGATAATCGGGCTGTACCACCAGAGCTGCCCGTTGATGACCTCGGTGCCATCCGTTCCCTGAAGCTCCTCGTGATAGGATGCATTCGTTCGTTCTTGCACGAGACGTAAGTACGGGTTGTCGTGGTACACCTCAGGGTGAGCGACGGTGGCGTAGATCTGATCAACCTGGGCTTTGACCACGAAGTAATAATCCCCACTCGTTGACGGGGTAATGTCTTCGGTATAGGTGACGCCTGAGGTATGCCCGTCATTCGCGCCATCCCATCCGGTGCCTCCGTAGTAATCACCGTCATGTTCATTGTAATCTGTGGTGTTAAATTGATTATGATGGATCGGGTCCGGGTTCGTGCCCCACTGGATCGACGTGTGATCGACGACAAGGCTGCCGTTCACCTGCCATTTGATCGTGACGGGGCTTCCAGGAGGAACGAGGCTGTTGTTTTCCACGGTCCCGGGTTGTAACCTCACGTACGGCTGCGCGAGATCGGATTGATGGAGAACGACACGACGTACCTCTGCTCCATAGCGAGCGACCGTGTCATTCCCGAAGGCAGATTCTGAGGGGTCTTTGATATCGGACATCTCCGGGGAGATCCATTCGATGCCTGCCCCATAATAGGGCCCGTGTTTGACATACGGTATTTCAACGGGACTGAGATTTGGGTTAGCGCCATAGGCCCAGGGACCCATTCCACCTTGGACGACGTAGCCCACCGTCTGCGGGATGGTCCCGACATTGTATTTGTCAAAGTTCCCACCGTAGTCTCCTATGAAATCACCCAATCTGAGGCTTGCTGCATCATAGAAATAGAAGTCTGGCGGGCAATAGGTATAGGAATAGCCAGTGATAGGGCTTATTCCGATGAGGGAGGAATGTGTGGACCCCCATGGGTAAAGGAGCTCCCGTGCCCCACCATGAAAATCTAATCCGAAGAGGATCGTATGGTTATCGACAAATTTAACTAGTGTTTTCCCTTGGACGCTCGCCCAGATGCCACCGGTCGGGTAGCCCGGGCCGTCCAGGTCTGCTTCCCTGTTCAAATCCCAACCATTCCCATCTTCTCTTTGATGATGATCAAAACCATAGGGGTTATGGGAGACCTCGATGTAGATTTCCCGGTTATCGATAAGCCAGTGTAACCACGCTTTTGAATAATAGGGCGACTGTTCATCAGTGAAGGCCATACGCATGAGCCAGTCTGTGAACCAGTAGAGACCATTGTCACCAACGGTTTCATCCCCATGAGGTCCACCCATGAAGAAAACTTCGGGTTTATGGAACCCGGTGGACTCGTTGGTGATTCGCACGTAATAATCGTCGTACCCGCCAGTGATCGTCCCGGTTCCGTACAGCTCGTTTGCCTTGAAGACTTCAAGATAATTCGAGTAATTTTGTTCGAGTGCTTGGTACCAACTAACGAGCTGGGCGTAATTCGCTGCTTTATGGTACCAATCTGGTCCGAGCGGCAGTGTTCCGTTATCAAGGTCTGCTTGAGTTAGGACCGTGGAAGTGTTCTTCTGGTTTTCGGAATATCCTTTCGCTGGAAGGACATTCATCATCATTAGCATAACAATACCTACACTAAGTAGTCCTACGATTTGCTTCTTCATATAAAATCCCCTTATGAAGAATAGTTAATGCTGGATTTCTATAAATAGTTTCGTATCCTTAGGAATCGAAGCAGTCTCATATGACTGCTGCGTGATTACATGAAAGAGTTTCATTTTCTCGATGTTTTCAAAAAAATTATATCCATTATGTTATATTGTAATAATATTATTAGAGAAATCGGGAAAAAAGAATAAAAAAAAATGAAAGAGTTGGCTACAGGTGTGGCCTTATAAAATGATTACCGCACGAAGTCGATCTCACCGATCTTCGGGTTGGTCGCAGGTTTTCGCGCGGGGATCACTGGGGGTTGTTGCACCGACCGGCGATCGGGTTTGGAGCCTAGTAGGTTCGGGGACTGCACACCGGTCATGATCGCCATGACACGGCATTTCCCCTCGAAGGCAGGATCAACCCGGGCGCCAAGGATCACGTTTGAATAGCAATCCATATCTTCGGTGAGCGCCTTCGCAACGTCCTGGACATACTTCAGGCTCATGTTCGGGCCACCGGTGATGTGCACGAGGGCACTGTGTGCGCCACGATAGTCGACATTGAGCAACGGGTGGTTCAACGCCTCTTTCACGATGGTGTCGACACCCGCATCCTCATCGGCTTCTCCCCAAAGCATTACGGAGAGTCCGCCGGAGTCCATGACTGCTTTCATGTCAGCGAAGTCCAGGTTAATTAGTGACGGCACTGAGATGGTCTCTGAGATGCCTTTCACGGTCTCAGCGACTAGTTGGTCCATCACGGAAAACGCCTGGTTAATCGGGAGGTTCGGGACAAACTCAAGCAAACGATTGTTGTCAAGTACGACCGTGCTGTCCGCGGTGACCCGCAGTTTGTCAAGGCCTTCATCGGCTTTGACGAGCCGCGCGCGCTCGACGTTGAATGGCGTGGAGACCATGCAGGTGACGATCGCGCCGTTCTTCTTTGCGATCTCCGATACGACAGGGGCTGAGCCGGTTCCGGTTCCACCGCCCATGCCAGCGCAGACGAAGACCAGGTCAGCTCCTGAGAGCATCTCCTCGATCTCCCTGCTTGATTCTCGGGCTGCGCGCTCACCCATTTCAGGGAATCCACCAGCACCAAGACCCCTGGTGAGGTTCTTCCCGATGAGTAATTTTTTGTCAGCATCAACGAGATCAAGAGCGATTTTATCGGTGTTGATCGCGATGGTTTCTGCACCCTTAACACCGAGTTTGTGCAGTCTGGTAATGGTGTTGCCACCGGCGCCACCACAGCCGACAATAACGATGCGTGCGTTACCGAAAAGTCCGTCATCGATTTTTTGTTTACTTTCCTCACTTACCTTATTTTCTATGGCAGCCTCCACAAAAGACTGCATTTTTTGTTCCGTCATTTCTTCCTTCCTCCTAATCTGGTAGTTGGGAAGGCCGCCCTGAAGAGGCGGCCTTCGCTAACGGGGCATCCCATCCCCTTTTGTACCTTGATTTTATTTTTTCATGTAAGGTTCTATTGCAGCGGCCGCAGCTTCCAATTCTTGGATCTTTTTGAGTTTGTCTGCTTTCTCAAGAATACGGTTGGTGTGGTTTTCGATGTATTCTTTTACCGCATGCCGTACTACCTCAGATCGCGTCGAAAATTCACCAAGTCGAATGAAAATATCGATTTGGTGAAGATCGATTTGAGGCAACCGGATTGTGATGCGGTCGTTTTCCATAGTTCTCCTCACATTTTTTGTATCTGTCGTCGTGACGTCTTTTGTGTGTCAATTTTGTGTCTTTTTTTCAGCTGTTTGGCACCAAATGACATCAAATGTCAGACAGACGTGGAAACGAATACGTCCGTTGGTATATATAACTTTCCATTTTTTGGGACGTACGCCACACACCATGCTACTGAGTAGCTTACATCGAAAAAAAATTTTTTCCTATCTGGAAATCGCAGAAAATTCTTTATTTTAGATAGGATGTACGCAGGTGACACAGTAAGTAAAAATGCAGGTATCAAACACCACGTTGCACCCATCATCGTACCACCACACGACGAATTATTGTGAAATCCGACCGAACGCGACCGTCCCAGAGATTTTCTCGATCTTCACTTTCACGGTCGAACCCTTCACGGCATCGGGGACGTACACGATGTACTTATCGAAGAACGCGACACCGTCACCGCGTTTCCCAATGTCCTTGATCGTGAGTTCGTACACCTCGCCCTCCTTGAACAGCTCGCTTGGCGTCGGCGCTTTCTTCTTTTTCATCGACCCGACCGAGTGGAACGCACCGCACGCGTCACACCGGATCAGCAATGTCCGGTCTTTCTTGACCAGATGCGTGTCAGGGCGATGGCACTCTTGACATATCACATATGTGGCCACGTACTCGTCAAGCCGATCCTGAATCGTCTTTATAGGAATCTTCCCCTGGAAAATCACGCGTCCGCTCGAAATTTCCCCTGCCGTGCCGACAGACCCAAGTAAAAACTTGAGGAAGTGATTCGCATCGCGGTTGAGGACATCGATGATCTTGTCGAAATTCTTCAGTACGGTCGTATTACCCTCATAAAAGACATCGACCTTCGGCACCTTGAAGCGCTCATCGTCGATCCGCTCCTTCGCGGTCGCACTATGCACTCGTTTCAACAAGTTCTGATAATCAGGGTCGGCCATATGCTGAAGATGCTAATACGACGTCTTCATAAAAAACTTCCGTCAGATATCTTCGGGGAACTAATCCTTACAAGGTGTCAGGTTTGAGGCGGGATCCCATGACAAAAAAACCTTCTTTCAAGGCTTGCTCAGCTTGTTCAACCTGCGTCGTGTAAATCTTCTTGTTTCCTTTTGTCCAATGCCAAATGAATTCGGCCATGAAATGACTCTCCCCCAACCATAATGATGGTTGTGGGCGGCCGAACACGCTCCATCTTTAAATAGATTTGGAAAAAAATCAGCCGCTAATATACAATGTATATATACAGCGCCGTCTTTCGTGCCCATCACATGGAGTATCAGCGCCTTAAAGAAAATACGTTGCAGGTGACCCGAGAGCCGCTTGCGGGGACCTCACTTTCGAACCTCATACGGCTCTTGTTAGAAAACAAGTGCGACATCGACGTTCGCTACCTACCGCGCTTACTCTACGCGATGACCGTCAGCGGCCTAGCGACACCTCTTCGTATCGAGGAGCACCTCCGATTTGATACAGCCATAAAAAATACGAAGATTGAACACCATCCCGTCTTTATTCTCGGGCACTGGAGAAGCGGCACGACTTACCTGCATAACCTGTTGTCTTTAGATGCCACACGAGGGTACGTCACCACGATGCATGCGTTGATCCCTGAGGTGTTCTTAGGCAGCGAACGACTGGTCAACTCCATCGTACGGCATAGCCTCCCTGAAAAACGACCCATGGATGAGGTGTCCATGGGATCGGCACTCCCACAGGAGGAGGAGTACGCGCTTGCCGCGCTGTGTCCTTATTCACCGAACCATGAGCTTTGCTTCCCCCGAAACGCATCATTCTACCACAGGTACATCCTCATGGAGGAGGTACCACAGAGAATACGAGAGGCATGGCAAGCGATCTACCGCGTGTTCCTCCAGAAAGAGACCCTCGCCTGGGGTGGACGACAGCTGGTTCTCAAGAATCCTTCGAACACGGCACGGGTGAATCTTTTGTTGGAGATGTTCCCTGACGCGAAGTTCATCCATATCTTTAGGAACCCGTACCACGTCTACCGATCCATGATGAAACTCGTCCTCAGCATCGTCCCGTACATGTGCTTGCAGCAGCCACCACCGGTGTCTGAGGTTGAGCAGCAGGTGCTCCAGGTCTACAAACAGCTCTACCTCAAATACCTTAAAGACAGGGCTGATATCCCACCAGAAAATCTCATAGAAGTGCGCTACGAGGAGTTCCTCCGTCAACCATTCGATCATCTCAAGACAATCTATGAACGGTTGCACCTCGAAGGGTTCACGGGATCTGAACAAAAATTCAGAGATTATATCGCGTCGCAGCAACACATGACCACCCAACGCTATGACCTCGATTCATTTCTCAAAGAAAGAATACAAAAAGAATGGGACTTCGCGTTTAAGGCGTTCCAATACGAAAAATAAGTAAAGGTGTCATCATTTCTAACGAAGTCGTGCTATTATCCCAGCTGTTTTCTCAGATACATGCCATGATCGGTGAACCCGAGCCTCCGATAGTATGGTTTCACGCCGACACCGCTGAGGACACAGAGAACCTTTTTTCCATAGTCTTCCCTGCATATCCGCTCCGCCTCAAGGATTAATTGTTTGCCATAGCCACGATGTTGGAACGCGCCCTCGGCTCGGCCCCTTAACGGTGCCTCACGGCCGAGGATCCGCAGCTCCCGGATCACCATGCAAGGTTCCTCCAGGAGTTCGGCACGGTGAGAGACGGTGATATCACGCAGCCTCAGATACCCAAGCAGGACATCCTGGGAAGGATCCTCCAAGGA
>DATKKD010000051.1:0-1094 GCA_035543435.1 Thermoplasmatota archaeon | reverse complement strand
AGGACGTTTTCGAGAAAACTCACCGGCATGGACAACCCGTTTTGGGAGAGTAATCCGAGCGCCATCACATGAAGGGTGGTGCTGGTGAAGATTTTTTCGCCGTACCAAGACGAATCGATGCTTGGATCAAGGCGGTTGTTGTCGTATGCGTCTGACCACCATCCACCGGTATAGCAACCGTCTGCGCAGAATATCGTCGTCCGTAGACGGTCGAGGTTATCAGCGGAGAACCAGACCGTGTGTGGTTGTGTATTGAGGTCTGTGCCGGAGGGTGTGGAGTGTCCATGGACCATGTAGAGTGCGCAGCAGGGTTCGGTCAGTGATTGCTGCACATCTGCTGCCGTCGGATCCGCTTGGTATGAGCAGGGGGCGAGGCAGGAGAGGTGTTGGTACATGGTGTGAGAAGAGGCACTGAGATTTGCGTTTTCGAAAATACGAATGCCGTTGGTTATAGGGACCTCGCGTTGTACTGTAAATTTTGTGAGCGCTGAGATAATCTCAATTTTTTTTGTCTCATAGGGAAGCACATGGGTGGGATAGAGTAAGGAGACGCAGATATTGATGGTGTACGATTGGCACATGATACCGTCATCGGTCGTCTCATAGGCTGAAGGTCCTCCTGTTGTAGCCCAGGGGGTGATGCTCGGCTGTTCCATGTAACCACTGTCGCACGCAAGGGCCGTGTCGAGGTCCTCCCCGACCATGAGGCAGGCTTCTAGTTGCGAGATGTTATTTTGTTGTTCGATGATGGCGTCGATGATACGGTACTTGTTTTCCTCTGGTGCTAAGGTGCGAACCATACTGGTCCACTGGAGGTCGTGATAGACCGCGGTCGTGTATCGATAGAGTGCTACCGCGATATCTGGGTCATGGGCGTATTGGGGAGAGAGGATGATGAGCAGTCGTGGTGCTGCTGCGGTTATCTCTTGCTCAAAGGGTGATTCTGGCATCATTTTTTTCGCTGGTGCCGAGGAGAGCGGCAGTTGGGACAGAAGGAGGCACGCCATGCAGAAGAAAAGAGGTCGATATAAGAGGTGTCTTGCCCTTCCACTCATATGTTATACTCTACAATTTTTAATATATAAATATATTGT
>DATKKD010000050.1:0-4403 GCA_035543435.1 Thermoplasmatota archaeon | reverse complement strand
CTTAGTCTGGACGCTTCCGTCAGGGTGGGTGACGCGGATCGCCAGCTGCTGGAGGACGTACTGGCCCTTACCCCCCATATAGGTGACGATGATGTCCGGCTGGTAGCTGGACGGGTTCCTCGATACCGTGAGGATCGTGGTGAAGTCATTCGGCGGGGTCACGGTCGGCTGCGGCTCCATGGGGTTCACCGTCGTCGGGACCGTGGTTACTGGGGTTGCTACTGTGGTGATCACCGTTGTTTCCGGTGTTGGCGTCGGAGTTGGAGCCGGGCTCGGTGTGCCGGCGCAACCTGCCCCGAGCACCAGGAGGAGGATGAAGGCTATTGTGGATACTATCAACCAGGGTTTCATGAGGCAAGGGTGGTGATTGTGAGCTATTTGAGAATTGTGGCCGGGGGGGTCGGTGTAAATGGTTCTTTGAACCCAGGAGACAGGCACGGGACACCACCCACGGCAGCTTAGGGTCGACGAGGCCATACGAGGAGTATAGGTGTCGGGTATTCGAGGGTGGAGATACAACAGGCGATTATTATGTGGTTGATGAAAATAAGCGATAGGATGATGGAATACTCTCTATTCATCCGCTCGGTTTGCTCCTCTCAATATAACGCTGCCAGTCGGGATTGGTAAGATCGGGATATGATCCGTTTGCCTCGTTAAATTCTCCGTCAGCAAGAGTTCCATCATGACTGTCGCCATTCAACCATTTCAAAAAGGAATCCCGGTAAGAATTTTCAATCCAAGTATCATAACCATCCAACCATTCATTAGAACCCTGGATTTGAATAGAAATACTCACAATCGTTTCGGGTTCTGTTGAATAATCCGCATAAATCCAAGTCTTCTGTAAGGTTGTCTGGTTCGCGTATCCAAATATTTTTGAGGAGGAATATGACTTTGATTGCTTGATCGGTTGGGGTGGAGAGAAGTCTAGTTTTGGAAGAATGATGGATTCATTGCCAATTGGAGACACGGTATTTGCAAATAACATCGGCGATGTCAATCCATGGTCACCGCTATGAACCTCGATCCTATAACTTTCGTTCTTCCAGGAATCGGCGTGAATAGAAACGAACCAAGGATTACTTCCAGGAACTGAATAGCCTACTCCTAGATTCGATCCAATTGAATTCCCTCCGGGTGCTGTTTGAGTGAAAGCGATGGAATATCCTGTCCTTTTGAAATCATCTGGAGATAAAAGTCTGCTTCCAACCATTGGTCTATTATTTTCGACCGGAAGAGGAAGATAAAACGTAGCGTTCTGAAGTGGTTTATTGGTCTGAATTTCAAGTGTAAAATCATGGCTTACGCTTAAGAATTTCGGATAATCTGAATCTGGCAATATGCATCCAGCAATCAGTATCATTATGGGGACTAATAAAATGAGAATCACTATGATTCTTGCGGATCCCATAACATAACCTCAATAGTGGTCGTATTAAAATCTATTTGTATTTGCAGTAACTCGAGAATGAAAGAAAAGAGTTTTGGATCAATCGTCATTAAGAGAAATCGTTTAATATAATTTTAAGCATTTTTCAAAAATTATTTTTAATTTCCTTTAATTTATTTAGTGGATTGAATTTACAGGATTAAAGCGTAATTAATAAATATTTGATAAATCTATGTCCCTTCATCAATTAGCGAGGAAAAATGACGATGAATGCTAATTCTAGGTTGATAGTATGTGTTATCCTCACCTTTTTCTTTGTAGCTTGGATGATTTCCCCAGTTCTGGCTACAGAAGGTCGGAGGGACGTTCAGAAGGATGATCGCGATGACGATTCACGTTTTTCCGAAGAGGGCTATTCCCATTTCGTTCAAGAAGGTTACGATGAAATGCATCATTGTAAATCCCCTATCCCTGACTCGTTTACAGCGATTGGAGAGCTGACAATAGATAGTTCATTGATCGGCGCAACCCCTCATTGGTTCTTACTAGCTGCAGGAAAAACGGAACAAAAGGTCCTCCTAAATTATATCAATCATGCAGAAGTTACCCAGCAAAAAAGAGCTGCCTGGGCCCGTTTCATGAAAACTGTCTGGATGAAGTACCCAGTCAAATATGTGAAGGCAGGAACTTCCTCAAAGCTCGTTCCTGGAATTTCTCTTTCTAGATTTTCCCCGACATCCCGAGAGAATGCAATCTTTCAGGAGATTGAGCAATATATCGCAGAAGATATGGAGAAGGTTGTTGCTAAAACAGACGCTGATGAGAGTAATTCCATTTTGCCCCAGTGGGCAAAACCTGAACACAGTAGTGTCGCCAGCATTGCATGTCAAAAAGAGAAGGTTCCCAGCGATTTAACAACAATAATGACTACCAATGCCCCAATTCCTGATGATTGGTATAATTATCCAGGAGGGTTTTTAGATCATAGCCTAGACCATGGGTATATTCCATATAGCGGTATTGGCAATGCCCCTTTTAAGTGCAATAACTACGCATCAGTGGCGTCAACGAATTACGCATCTCATCGTTATGAAGCTGCCTTCACAAATCTGGGTTACTCAAGCCATTTTATGGAGGATTTAGGGAATCCATTTCACACACCCCAGATCCAAATTATAGCTTTACAATACATTGAAGATCCAACATACTGGAAGTTGATCGCAATACCAAAAATTGGTGTTGAATTAGTAAACTATCAAGCGATTCACGACAATTACGAAGGGTTTGTAAATACATTTTGGGAGGAGAAACTTCCCTCATACGTAGATCCAAACATGGAATCCTTTAGTGATATTGCGAACTCTGTGACCGATTATGCTTCTATTTCAAATCCTTCAAGTTCAGCTCAACAATTAGCTGAAGAATCTTGGAAGATGAGTCCCGATTTATTCTGGGACTGCTATATGCGTTTTATAAAGACCAGAATGTACGATTTCGAGAATGATACAGTTATTGTAATTAAAACAAAGAACCGTGTTCTTCAAACCGAGCGATACACCCGCGGTCTCGTTCGTTACATCACCGGCGGACAGCCCCTCATGATCAGTATCACTGGAACAGCCGGGCAAGGAGGATCAATTACTCCCACAGGCACGATATCCGTTCCATATGGAACGATCGAATCCTACATAATCACGGCAAATTTAGGCTACGTTATTGACGACGTCAAAGTAGATGGCACTTCGATAGGAGGATCAGGTAAAAGTTCGTATCAGGCCACCGTCCTCGCCACTCTTTCCGATCACACCATCAGTGCGACCTTCAAACCAGTCGCACCGCCTTCGGGGGGGAACCTACCCTGTCCGGCCGGGACACCCTTTGATTCGAGCAAGTACCGTCAGAATACCCCGCAGTCGGATCCAATGGTTTTCACGTGTTCCTGGGATGGAACAGGGCGGGTATACATATCAGGTGATAAGACGGCGTTAACCGGGATCTGGGCAGATGATGGTTACACCATCTCGATCCAGCCAAGCGGTGCAACCTTCGAAACCCCGGTACACTTTGCATACCAGCATCCCCCTATCGAGCTGACGAGCGGGATGAGACCCGGACCGAATACCTTCACCCTCGTCGTTGTGAATTGGAATCGTTTATCTATGAGTTATGGATCGAGCACCGGGGTCGGGACGGATCAAACCCCTTATATCATCCAGTTGAATTCCCCGATGGCGGGTATGAGCCTAGAGGAACCTTCGATTGAGGAACCCCCGAACGTCATCCTAAACGAGACTGTCGAAGAAACGACGGAAGCTGGAATCCCATAACATTAATTCCCATATAAACCATTTTAAAAGCCTCCCGCCTATGTTCACCTATGGGACCGCCGCATCGATCACCCTGTTTATTCATCATCATCGCAGTGTTCTGTATCTCACTCCTCCTTGTCGCTGGTTGTTCTTCTCCTTCGGGTCAGTCCGGTACCTCCAGTACAGCAAACCCGACATCCTCCACCGGAGGATCTCCGGCAAGTTCACCGGCAAGCCTGAGCGGCCCCGGCGTCTGCAGCAGCGCCGCCGCCTGCGCTGCTTATTGCGCCGAGAACCACGAAGTCTGCGACCAGTTCTGCCGCGACCATCCAGACACCTGCGCCCAGGTCGGCGCAGTACCGGCCGGAACCAAGCCGAGTGTGACGCCAATCATCGAGCACGGCTTCGGCGCCGGTACTGCGTGCGACACTCCGGCGATCAAGGACAAGCTGATGACCGAGATCCAGAAGGTCCTCGTCTCTCCGCCGTCGTCCATCCAGCCGCCGAACTGGATGACCAAGGTCCTCCCGGCGACCAATCCCTACCCGGGGTACTACTACGATCTCTCGACGGCCTTCGGACCCGCCATCGACCCGCAGCTTACGGGCTGGTCTGGCACCGGCGAGCCGCCGAGGATCGCCGGGCTCGACTACTACACCTTCGGGTACTGGGAGGAGGTCCCGAAAGGGATGGGCGGCCAC
>DATKKD010000049.1:0-15992 GCA_035543435.1 Thermoplasmatota archaeon | reverse complement strand
GTCCCGTTGGGTGGGAGATTGTATTCACCAGTGTTGTCGTCTACATCTGGGGTGAACTCATCCACGGTCGAGAGGGGGCCACCGGGGCGGTTGTTTCCGTTACAGAAGACGAGGATGTTCCCTTCACCGGGAAGGCCGGGTTTGACCCAGCAGCATTGATGCTGGAAGTAGAGTCTCTCCGTGCTGGCGTCCCCTCGGTCGTAGGCCTGAGGGTTGCCCCAGCGGTAAAGCAGATCGCCGCCGTGACCGTAGGTGCCGCCGTCATGGCCTTTTGCTTCTTCAGTGGTCGTGCCATGATCGATGACCCAGACTTCATCGAAGTTATGGGCGCTCATGAGGACTTGGTCGAACTTGGGATTGTAGTCAACGGAGTTCATATGAATCCAGTCTCCTACAAAGTTTTCGCCGAAGTTGATGTTGATGAGTTCAGGATGCTGGCTGATGTTGCCGTAGTTGTCCTTGATGGGATTGTAGTCTTGGATGAGGTGGTCCCAGATGTGCCATTCCCAGACGATGTCACCGCTGGTCAGTCCGGTCTGGTGGACTTCGATAATAAAGTCTGGAAGGAAGGTCGAGCCGACAGTGTTAGGGTCGCGTCCCGCCTGGATGGCTTGGGCGCGCGATTTGACTTCTTGCATGATCATGATGACGTCGCCGTTGGGGAGTGGGATGATATCATGGCTCGCATAGCTGCCGTCTCGTGTATAGTGGTATTCCCATAGGATTGTGCCGTCGTTGGCGATTTTTTGGAATCCACCGCGGCCAGTGGAAATAGCAAGGGTAACGGAGCCATTATCTGCCATATAGGAGTCAAGGTTGGGTGTATAGGCACTTTGCCAGGTGTGGTCAATGGCGCCGGTTTCGTTGATGAGATAAGTTGTTGTCCCGTAGATGGGGGAGTAGAGGAAGTGGCCTCCCTTACTATCGGGCGGCAGGGTTGGCATCAGGTTTTCTTGGTTCTGTGAAACAGCCCCAGAATTGAAGATATTCACCGTGAAAAGGACAACGGTCGTCAACACTATAATTTGGGTGTATTTCTTATGGTTCATCTTTCTGCCCTCATTTGAAATTGCTAATCGAGGAGATGCTCGGTGTATTCTCCAGACGCTATATTACATAAACGCTGGCTTTTATATGGGACTCCCCCTTAATTTAGTAAGACTCCCTGGACTATATAAAAATATGCTTGGGTACATGAACAGCCTGCATAACATTCTTCTTGGGAATTATTCACCAGAAGTTCGAAGCTTCATAAGGTCTAAAAAATCATCGTTTTTTCTACTGTTGAGAGAAGATAAAATACTCCCGTCGAGAGTATACACCTAGACTTCACAACTCCCCAGAAGAAGAGTATAAAATTTCCTTCGAATCTTAGTTCACATATCTTAAAATCTCTATCACTAAATCCTTGGAGGTACACTAGAATATCATTTGAAAGCTTGTCAATCTTTTTAAGGAATTTACATAGGTCGTAGTGTTCCTGCAAAGACCTGCCAGGCAAGTAACGATTTCGCCACCAGACTCAGGATGATGTATGCCCGCTCTCCGTATAGATAGTCTTTCCATTTCCAAATTTTTTTATATTGAAGAACCATGTTAACGGCAAACAGGTTGAAGAAGATGGCAATGGAGACATAGATGCCAATCACAAAATCAGGGACTTTTCCCCCAGAGGCAGTCACCGCGGCGATGAGCGAGATGAAGATCACGACCCAGGGGATAAACCCAGCGATGCAACCAATGATATACGAGGTCCAGTCTGTTTTTTTCGTTGTCTGATTGTGTAGCTCCATCATTAGTCCCATGAGGTTCATCACCGCTGTTAACGTGAACAAAGCAAGCAGCGTCCCGAGATCATAGATGCTAGTCAGCATCGCTATGATGACAATCATCAATGATGCGCTGAGTGAATATTCATACCATCGGGCTGGGTTCATATGATGCTTCAGCTTGTCGACGTACCAACGGTATAGTACGGTTGCTAGGAGGAAATGAGCTGTCGCGGAGATAAAGAGGAAGACTGCCACCAGTGGGCCGATCCGGACATCAATTAAAGTACGGGATACAGGCCCAATGGTTTTCGTCGCGGTATTAAAGAAAGGATAGGTATAGGTAATCGGGAGGGTGAACGCGTTGCTCAGCCATAACATCAGCAGTCCCTGTATGAAATGGAGGAAACCCATGGCACCATTAAACAAACGTAACCTCCGAAACCGCGGATCATCTTCCCTTGTAAAACATTCCACTTTGTTCGGGTCACATGCACCTGCTGGAAACGTAAATGTACCGCAGGTCTTGCATTGCGGACAGGTAACATAGATTTTTCCCCCGGGGTTTCCTTGTGCTGTGAATTGATGCCTACAGGTTGGACACATGATTTTCATTTCAGACATACTTCCAATCTCCCTCGTGACCTGGGATAATGAAATGCTTGTGTTTTTATCTATTTTTCTGAAATCTCCGCTTTGATATAATAGAAAAAGATCAGATTTTTTTACCATGATATAATGTTGTTTCTAGGATATTTTTTTGCGAAATACCAAGATGCTCGCACCTAAACTAATGGCACCAACAATGATAATCGCGATGAATGCATACTCGATTTTCTCCCACACGAATCCTTTGATGATGAGGGATTGGAACGCCTCAGCGATATAAGTGAATGGATTCACCTTTGCCACCTGCTGCACCCAATCGGGGAGTAGCCCTAGTGGCATTACCGACGCAGAAAGAAAGAGCAGCGGGAATGTGGTCAAAAGCCCCACGGAAAGCGTTGTCTCCTGGTTTTTCGTGGTGAGTGCAACGAACAGCGAGATGCCGGACCAGGCGATGCCAAAGAGAGCTGCGAGAACAAGGAGCACCAAGATCCCCAGAACCCCTGATGCGACCGTGACACCCAATGCGTACCCAATAGCGAGGATGATAATGACTTGGATCACCGTTGTGATGGCAGCACTGAAAAGCCTCCCGAACAGAATCGACGATTTGTTGATAGGGGCGACACGCATCTTATCCATGAACCCGCTGTCAAAATCGGTAACGAGTCCGATTCCCGCATTGAGCGCCGACGACGCGATGGTTTGAATAATCACCGCGGCCGTGAAGAACGTGATATAACTGCTCGTCCCTGTGAGAATCTTGAAGGTGGGGATATTGCCAATGGCGGAGAAGGCCTGGGTGAACAGGAGGAACCAGACCAGCGGTTGGATGAGCGTGAAGAAGATGAGGATGGGCTGGCGTACGAGTTTTTTGTTCCATCGATTGAAAATCGCGAAGATCTCAGAGAACACCTCCATCATCGTCATTACCCACGTCTCCCCCTTGGTCGTACTGCTTCTTTTCGTTCGATAACGTTCAGCGTTTTCCCAGTCAGTTTCAGGAACACCTCATCCAATGTTGGCACCGAAAGCGTCAGCTGCTCTATCGCGATATTCGCCATGTCAAGCGCTCGAACGATCTTTGCAACCATGGCGGATCCGTTCTTCGTCATAATGGTTAGCCCGTTTTCAGACACTAAGCCTGCACCACATTGACCTACTGCTTCAACATCAGGTAATTTGGCGAGCAGCTGTTTCGCCTTCTCACATGTATTTAAATCGTTTGCCTTAAAGTGCAGCGTGATGGTGTCGGCACCAATCTTCGCCTTAAGGTCGGCAGGTGTTCCCTCGGCGACAATCTTACCTTGGTCGATAATGCAGAGCCTATTCGATAGGCGATCTGCTTCCTCCATATATTGGGTGGTGAGGAAAATCGTCATCCCTTTTCTGTTCAATTGGACAACGTAGTCCCAGATATCTTGGCGGCTCTGAGGATCTAGACCCGTGGTTGGCTCATCGAGGAAGAGGATCTGAGGGTCTGACACGAGTGACGAGGCCAGGTCAAGTCGTTTTCGCATTCCACCAGAAAACGTCTTGAGACGTCGATTTGCGGCCTCGATGAGCTTGACGGTTTTTAACAGCTCATCCACCTTCTTTTCTGCTTCCGCCTTTGGCAGATGATGGAATCGACACTGGAGAAGTAAATTCTCTCGGGCGGTAAGATCGTTATCGACGCCGACGTCCTGGGAGGAATACCCGATGATGCGTCTGACTTGTGCTTGCTGTTGGTCGATATCGAACCCCCCTATGGTCGCGTTCCCGGATGTTTTTTCGAGCAGCGTGGTGAGTATCTTGATGGTAGTGCTTTTACCTGCGCCGTTTGGACCGAGAAACCCGAAGATTTCTCCTTGATGTACGCGGAATGAAATATCATTGACAGCCACGATGTCCTTCCCATAGGTTTTTTTCAGGTGATCAACCACAACGATGTCTTTTTTTTCTGATATGTCTTGTTGTTTCCGAGTTCCGTATGTATATTTTCCATGGGTGCCGCACTGTGGGCAGGTGATGAAGATAGTTTCATCAGGTTGTACCTGAACTGTCATTTGATGTTTGCAGGTAGGACACTGAATCTTTATTTCAACCATACGATATGACTCCTCGTAGCGGTGGTTTTAACGGGAAAAAGAATGGTTATATATCTTTTTTATGGTCTATTGTAGCTCAATTGATACTATATAAATAAGAACCTCCATTACTTAAAGAGAACAACATAACACAAGCACCATCGTTCGATTGTGGCGTTTGTGCTTTGAAACAGGAATCGTTTCCAGAAACGTTTTATCCTATGTTTGAATGGAGAATTCCATTGTTCCACTGCGTTATGTTCACCAAATGTCTCGCGTCGGTATCTTGACAGTTTCGCTCGATTAATGAAAAACTATATAATATAAACGATATTAAAAAAGATTATGACTCGAAAAATGATATTCCTCATGGTGATAGGCTTTTGCGGTCTCTGTATGCTGCCAAACACCCTCGCACATGTACCCTATATAGAGCATCGTGATTTCTCAACGCAGCACCCCTTCAAGGTGAAATCCATCACCCAATCTCTCGGGGTATATGCATGGCTTGAGACCGACCATGTTCATCCTTCAACGGATGTGGATGTGTACACCTTTACGATACAGCAGCCCACGCTCGTTCATCTTGAGGTACTCGTACCGGTTGTCAATGGGTATTACTACGTGAATTTCACACCTTGGTTTGCACTGGTGGGACCTGGGCTCCCGGCCCCGAATCAAACGCTCCCGTTTAATCTGTCACAAGGGGATGGTGTCATCGTTGTCCAAGATCTACCGCCTGGGCATCAACGCAAAACATTCTTTGAACCATTCGGGATTCAATGGTACTACCAGGGGCCAATATTTAATCAAACAATGGACACCTCCGGCACCTATTACGTCTATTATTGGGATCATTATCAAACAGGCGGGGATTATGTCGCAGTGCTCGGGTACTTAGAACAATTTCCGCCCATTGATATCCTCAGATCAATCGTCAATGTGCCCTTGATTCGCCATAATATGGAATTGCATCTTCCTAAAACATAACAATATCCTACCCGATGAGTCTGCACGTCGATTCGCGGATATCAAATTCTAAAGAGATATATACCAGCTCATAGTATTATCAAGACCATGACAGAAACCATCCCATACACCGTGCTGAAAAAGATGGGTACTATAGAGATACGTCAGTACCCTGAGGTTCTTTTTGCAGTCGTTGAAAACGATGAGTACGATTCAGGATTCAACCTGTTATTCCGCTACATCACCGGGGAAAACACCTCGCGCAGGAAGATACCGATGACAGCTCCTGTCGTCACCCCTGAAAAAATCGCTATGACCGCACCGGTGGTAACCCGTGAAAATTACATGGCGTTCGCTATCCCTTCGTCGTACACAAAAGACACCGTGCCCACACCAACAAATACTTCAGTGCACATAGAGGTACAACCTGAAAAAGTCCTGGCGGTGGTTCGCTTCAGTGGCCGAGCCCATGAAAGCAGTGTTCAAAAATATACGCAGGCCCTTCTTTCCGCATTAAAAGATCAAAACATCCGGGTGAAAGGAGAACCAGTATTAATGAGATATAACAGCCCGTTCACCCCTGGTTTTTTACGGAGAAATGAGGTCGCGGTGGAAATACTATTTTTAAAATAGAGTATTACCAATCAAATTTGAGTTATTGCTGTCATTTCAAAAATATCTTTTTTACATTTTCCGCAATCGTCACTTTATTCGTATTGCCGTAAGGTTCAATTTTCACGACACCCATCTTCTGGAGGTTCTGCAGGTACCGATGAGCCTTCACCTTCCCCATGTTATTCAAACGTCCAATATCAGACTGCAGGCAGGTGCCATGGCTTTCCACCAGGTGCTTCACGATTTGTCGCTCGTGGGGATTGAGGAGACCCATGATGGTGGTGTTCACATCCTCAGGGGAGTACGAAGGATTTTTTTCTTTCGTCTCTGTTGCAATGTTTGAGATAACAGAAAGTTCTCTAGAGAATTGCTTCTGAAGAAAATTGTATGAGAAATAGAACACGATGAGGATCAACCCTATCGCAAGCAGCACCGTGGAGAGAGGAACCTTAATCACTTGATCTTCCGGCCGCGGCGGCGCAGGTTGGCCTGGGGCTGTTTGATTGATTCGCTGGTTCTCCTGCCGTTGCCGCTCCACGTTAATCCAATCGTTGACAGTTACAACAATAAAAGATGCAAGGACGATGATTGAAACAATCAACAGAATGGTTTTTCTGTTCATGACGAAGATTCGAATTCGTGAGGCGCTTTTTAATCTTATCGGAGGGTTTCATGTTTTTGAAACCATTTGAAAACTGGTTACACGATCGTTATTAATACAATTTCAGACAAAGTATGAATCGATGACTACGAAACAAACCATATTGGATAAAGTTCCCACACAACGGAACTGTCTAATCGCATTGGTTTTCTTGTTCCTTCTCATGGCGTTTTACATCGGAACCATGCCCTATAATCCGATGACGGATGATATCGCTGATGCGACGACAAACGCGATTTGGACCCAACAATACTCGAGAGGCGTCTACGAGATACCCTTTCAATGGCATAATTTAATAATCGAGGTATTAAAAAATCATACTCAACATTTCTCACATGTGAAGATATGACAGAGGAGATAAGTGGAGAAAAAAATAAAAAATAATAGGAGGGAATGAAATGAAGCACAACATAATCATCGTAGGCATCATCGCCATGATCATAGCAATCGGATGCAGCGGTTGCCTGCAGACGCAAAACAAAACCAACCAACCACCATCAAATCAGGAAAAGAACCATCAACCACCCCAAGCACCCACGAACAACGAAACCAACGGCACCAACCAGTACAGTATCGAACAAGCAACCTCAGATAGGGCGCAACTGGATACGCTGTCCTTCGACGGCCTTGGTTTTCTCACAGGGAACCTCTGCTCTGATAGTTTCCTGCCCCCAGGCAAGCTCGCTGATTTTTTCGGGTTCCAATACCTGCGAGACACCACACAGGCAGGCAAAGGGCATAGCACGGATTTCGTCACTAAATGTGCGAATAATGTGCTTTACATTCTCAATGCTGGCCAAAAAGCACAAATGACCGTGGTTGCACTAACGCAGGCATCAGAGGTTAACAACTATGCCACCATGCGTTATCCCTTGATGCAAGCGTTTCGGCGCTTGTCAGCAGGCGATATTCCAGCAGGGACAACTGGGCTAAATAAGACCGCGGTCATGGCGTATTCTGCTGACCTGTATGAGCTAGACGCGAATATCAGCTTGCAGAGAGCACTCTTATTCTCATCAATCATTCGCTCATTGAATACGAGTCAAAGAGCATTTCTTGATAACATGGTACAGGAAGGATTTAGCGCATGGCCTGCGCTTCCTGATCAAGTCGACAAGAAGAACCTGTCGCACGATGAAGATGTGCTGGTGATGACGTACGCAAGCGAGATGTTCGGGTGGTACGCAGGGAACGTCGAGGCAGACACATATTTCTGCCCAGAACGACAGGCAGATTATTTCGGTGGATTCTATATTAAAGACGCCCCCGGGATAGGGACACCTGGATACACCATTAATGAAACCATTACCGGGGATAAAGGCGAAGCATTCCTCGCAACCTTAGATACGACACAAAAACCGGTGATTACCTCCCTCGTGGATTCACAGCGAGCCGATCTCACGCAGATAGTCGCAACAAGGCGAGCGATTGCGACTGAACTGCGAAAAGCACTCTCTGGAAGTACGATTGATAAAGACACGGTGCTTACCCTTGAAAGAGAATATGGCAGGTTAGACGGTGAGATTACTTACTACTATACGACAGCATTTTCAGCCGTAGGAAAAACCTTGACCACTACACAAAAAACTGCACTAATGCAGATACGGGACCTTGCGAACTGCTCCTGTGATAATGGGAAGATCTATCTCTTTTCCGACCAAATAAATCAGCCTAATATCCAAAACACTGATTTCCTCTTTGAATAAAAAAATATATAGAAAAATGCTATTAGTCTGATTTTTCTCCTTTTTTTTTTAATTTTAAGAGCTCACGTTTGAAAAACGTACCAAGATTGAAATGCTCTCCGCAATGGAAGTGGAAGCTGACAGAAAACCCTCCTGAGGGACTTGTCGCTAGAGATTCAATGCTCCCACGGGTTTTCATAAAATGCTTATTTTTCTCCTGTTGGAAGAGAATTAAGTGCTCCCGTCAGGAAAAGAACACGAATTTACCAGTAAAAAACTTTATAATTTGTTTTCAAGTAGTAGTGATTGCTTCTGCTCTTCTGCCAACTAATGTACTTTTCAAAAGACAGAGATTATGAATAAATATTTAAATGAATTATGAATAAGAAGTCCGGGGAAATGATGAGGGAACGTCGTGATTTTTCAAAATGGTGGATTACAGCCGCGATGATGATTATTGTTCTTTTAGTCGTCGTGGGTGTCCTGGTGCTAGCTGGCGTGAATTTCTCAGAAATCTCCATTTTTTCAGTAGGCGACTTATCAGCTGGGTTGATAGCTATAGGGGATATCGTTTCAGGCGTCTTTGCTGCAGGGACTTTCTCAATTGGTGTTTTTTCAGTAGGCACGTTTTCAATCGGCATTTTTTCTGTGGGAATTTTTTCCGTTGGGATATTTTCCGTTGGTCTCTTTTCTATTGGTTTTTTTTCCGTTGGTTTCTACGCCCTTGGAATTTATTATGTTAAAATGTTCATGGAATGCAAGGAACGTACAGGTGAAGAAGAAACTCCATAGAACCGTTCGATTTAGCTCGGTATGCCCTCCTTTGTTATATGATCTATAAGGAAGGGCCACTGTCTACCAATAAAGTTTGAAACATACTGCTACACTCGTGCTCAAATCACTTTTTCATCCTGTTTATTTTTTCTCCTGTAAAAAGAGTGAAATTATGCTCCCGTCGGGAAGACGTGCCAATCCTTCAGAGCCCCCCAGGGTGGGAGACGTGAAGCTCTGGCAGAAAATCCTTCCAGGGGATTGCCTGCTAATCTCGATGCCACCCAATTCGAAGCATTGACACGGTTTTCCTGAAAAGAAAATCAAAAAAAGAAAAAAGTTGGGGTTTAGTACCCCAGCAGATGTCGTAAGAACGGGAACGCATGCGGGAATCGCTCGAATAACCACGAAAGGAACCAGTTGTTTGATGGGAGAGTGTAACTGAGTGAGGTCGTCAAGGTGATTGGAATCGTTGCCCTATCTGAAGCGTTGTTCATGTTCTGCACCGTAAGATTCCCATGGAACTCCGCGTTCTTCTCCTTAGGGACGACGACGCGAACGTCCACAGTGAACGGCCCCTGCTCCGGGGTGAGGTTCTCACCGTACGACGGGATTAACATCCACGTCCCCCAGGTCAGGGTGTTGTTCACGGTCCAGTTCAATAGCGAATTATTATCCCCGATGTTCTGCACCTGGAAGCTGCCATACACCGTCATCCCTGGCTTGATATTTGACCAGGAAAGGCTCCCGCTGCATGCGAGATGCGGAGTATGAGGCTGCGGTGGTTCGGGTGGTGGCTCGTACGGCGGGATGTATTGAGTACGGTAGACTTCGTCGTTCATGTATGGGTAGGGGTTGTTGAAGGTCCAGACGATTTGTTTGTCCGGCGTGACCCTGATGAAAATCCCGTTCCATCCGGAGCAGATGAGGGTATCGCCGTTGATCATTCGTTGGGCGCCGCCGAAGCCGTCGGAAAACAGGTTTTTCGGCAGCATGAACTGCCAAGTAAGGTTAGCAGGACCATATGGTTCCCCGCTTGGCGGTTCATAGTATTCTCCCGTATCATTGTTGATTGCAGGGGTGAATTCATCACAACTGGAAAGATATCCTCCCGGTCGGTTGTTGCCGTTGGAGAAGACGAGAATGTTTCCTGCATGGGGAAGACCGGGTTTAACCCAGCAGACTTGGTGTTGGAGATACAGTTTCTCATCCGCAGCAGTTCCACGATCATACGCCTGCGGATTTCCCCAACGATAGAGGAGATCGCCGCCGTGGCCATATGTTCCTCCAGTGTGGCCTGCGGCTTCTTCTGTGGTGGTGCTGTGATCTATAATCCAGATTTCGTCACAGTTATGGGCACTGAGGAGGATTTGGTCGTTCTGGGGGTTGTAATCGATGGAGTTCATGTACGGCCAGCCGACGTTCCACCAATAGTCGCAGTTGATGTCGGCGAGTTCCGGGTGGTCGGCGATGACGCCGTAGTTGTCCTTGGTGGCGTCAAAGTCTTGGATCATGTGATCCCAGATGTGCCATTCCCAGACAATGTCCCCGCTGGTTGGTCCGGTCTGGTGAACTTGGATAATAAAATTGGGGTTGAAATCGCCAAACCAGAGAGTGTTAGGGTCGCGTCCTTTTTGGATGGCTTGGGCAGGGGATTTGATTTCTTGCATGATGAGGAGGAAGTCACCGTTGGGTAGGATAGAGAGGTCATGGGTGGCGTAGCCGCTGTCTCGGGTATAGTGATAATCCCAGAGAATGGTGCCATTGTAGGCGATTTTTTGGACTCCACCACGACCGGAGTCGATGGTGAGGTACACGGAGCCGTTATGATCTACGTAGGCATCGTATAGGGGATAGTAATCCCCCTGCCAGGTGTGGTTGACGACGCCGGTTTCATTGATGAGATAGGTGGTCTTGGAATGCCAGGGGGTGTAGAGGAAGTGGCCTTCCTGGCCATCGAGCGGCAGGGGTGGCATCGAGTTTTCTTGGTTCTGTGAAAGAGCCCCGGAATTGAAGATGATCACCGTTAAAAGGACGGCGGTCGTCAGCACCACGATTTTGGCGTAATTCTTATGGTTCATATCTCAGCCCTCATTTGAATTCTTTGAGCGAGGAGGATGCTCCGTGTTCTATCCAGTCATCACATGCATGAACGCTGGCTTTCGCATGGGTATCCCCTTTAGTCAATAAAAAGCACGTAGTCTTATAAGCTTTTGCCTAGGCTACTTGGATTACTCCGGTAAAAACGCCTCCTTTTTATATAATGAGGCTGAAGGTCAGGAATTGGAGCAGTGTCTTCGTCGTCATCTTGCCATTGACCGTCGCGGTGACTGTTATAGCGCCGAATCCAAAGAAAGATTTGATCAGCTCGGTCTTCGATTCGCCCGTTGGAATGTCTATGGTGCCGCTGGCGGTCTTGTTGATGCGGTGAAGGATGCCGCCGCTGACGAGAACTTCCCAGGCAACGCCATTCGCATCCACTGTCCCGGTGTTCGTCATCTTCAGGCTTATACCATGGCCACCTTTGACGGTATAGGTGACGCGTAGTTCAGGTCCGAACTTGATCAACCAGATGTCGCCGCCGTAGTACCCGTTAGTGGATCCGACGATGATGTAGCCGCCGTTGCTCGTCTGCTCTCCTGAAATGAACGGTTGTAATATTGTCACATTCCACTCTTCATTGCCGTCAGCGTCGGTCTTCAAAAGGCCCAAGCCGGTGGCGATGTAACCGCCGTCCGTGGTCTGTTTGCCTGAATATTCAAATATCACATCTGACGTAAGGAAAGAGGTCTTTCGCCATTGTTCGTTGCCGTTCGCATCAGTCTTTAAGAGACAGCCCAGAGAGGCGTTGATTCCGGTGATGATGTAGCCGCCGTCCGTAGTCTGTTGAACTGAGTTGCCATAGGAATTCGCATCGCCGAATTTTTTATCCCAGGTAGCTAGTGCTCCCGTCGGGATTTATGCTCCACGGGTATAAATCCCCTATCATCGGTATTTGGTTGATTCAAAATTATTGTTTTACAAACGTCATTTTACAAGTTTTTTTATCAAAGTCAACACGTACTGTATCACCAGAATGAATTTTTCCCGATAATATCTCACGAGCTAGCGGCGTTCCAATTTCCGTTTGAATTTTACGTTTTAACTCACGTGCACCAAATTCTGGCACAAAACCGACATCCACAAGCCTGTCCAAAACGGCATTCGTAAATTGTAATTCGATTCCTTGCTCTCGTGCAGTGCGTTTCAACTGTTCAAGTTGTAACTGTTTAATAATCTGCTTAATCTGGTCCTTTGTTAAAGCATGGAATAGGATGATGTCATCGACACGGTTTAAAAACTCGGGCTTAAACTCCTGGTGTAAGATACCCATAAGGTTTTCTTTAAGCTGATCATAAGTTTTTGGTTTTATCTCTGTGAGATTTGCTTGAATAGAATCGGAGCCAACATTGCTCGTCATAATGATGATGGTATTGGTGAAATCGACGACACGGCCTTTGCCGTCCGTGAGGCGCCCATCATCAAAAACTTGGAGTAAAATATTATGGACATCAGGATGCGCTTTTTCGATTTCATCAAGTAAAACAACGGAATACGGTTTTCTACGGATTATCTCTGTGAGCTGCCCTCCTTCCTCATAGCCAACGTATCCTGGTGGTGCGCCAATGAGCCTGCTGACGGTATGTCGTTCCATATATTCCGACATATCGATTCTCACCATCGCGTTTTCATCACCAAAAACAACCCATGCGAGTGCTTTCGCAAGTTCCGTTTTACCGACCCCTGTTGGACCAAGGAATAAAAACACAGCGATAGGACGTTTCCCCTCTGTAAGCCCTGCCCGGTTCCGAAGAATGGCATCAGAAACTGCATCGACTGCTTCTTCTTGTCCAATAATTCGTTCATGCAATCTTTCTTTTATCTTGAGTAATTTTTCTTTTTCCTCTTCAGATAAATCCGCTACTGGAATACCTGTCATTTTTGAGACGATTTCAGCGATATGTTCCCGTTTGACCTCAGAGGTCGTGACCCCTTTCTTTTTACGCCACTCATTTTCGCTCTCTGAGCGTTGTTTCTCCAGCTTCTCTATCTTTGCTTCCAGCTTTTTCGCATCCTCATATTTTTTATGAAGAGATGATGATTCACGTTCACGTTTTAATGCATTTATCTTTTTATCCATTTCAGAGATTTCAGGTGGATGTGAGGTGATGCTGATTCTCACCCGTGCGGCTGCTTGATCAACAAGATCAATCGCTTTGTCCGGCAAGAACCGGCCTGTGATGTAGCGGTCTGATAATTCTGCGGCAGCGACGATTGCTTCATCCGTGATTTTTACTTTATGATGGGCTTCATAACGATCTCGAAGCCCTCGGAGGATTTCAATGGTTTGCGGTACTGTTGGCTCCGAAATAAAAACAGGTTGGAACCTTCGTTCAAGTGCCGCATCCTTTTCAATGTGTTTTTGATACTCATTCAACGTTGTTGCGCCAATAAGATGTAATTCGCCACGAGCCAAATGCGGTTTAATGACCTGAGAGACATCTAAGCCGCCTTCTTCCCCCGTTCCCCCTGCTTTCATAATCGTATGCAGTTCATCGACGAACAAGATGATATCGCCTTTTTGTGCTAGCACTTCATCCAACACTTTTTTAATTCGTTCTTCAAATTCTCCACGATACTTCGAACCAGCGACCATCGAATTGATGTTCAGTTCTACGACTCGTTTCCCTTGCAGTACTTCCGGGACTTCTTCATGTAATATCCTCTGAGCAAGCCCCTCAACAATTGCAGTTTTACCAACACCGGGTTCACCAATCAAAACGGGATTGTTTTTTGTTCTCCGTGCTAAAATCTCAATGGTAGTCTCGATTTCATCAGCGCGACCGATCACTGGATCAAGTTTTCCTTCACGGGCAAGTTTTATCAGATCCCTAGAATACTTATCTAACTCAGGTGTGGTACTCTGTGTTTCGACGCGTCCTTCTTTGGCTCCTTTACCGACGACTTTGATTATTTTTTGTCTCACCGCTTCTGATGATAATCCATATTTACGGAGAAGATCCCCTGCTAAACCATCTTCTTCTTCAACAAGTCCGATGAGCAGATGTTCGGGGCCAATATAGCTATGGCCGAGCTGTTGGGCTGCTTGGAATGCAAGTTCAAAGACGTTTTTTATTCTCGGTGAAATGTAGAGCTGAGGTGCTTCACCGTCCTTGATTTCTATGGTGCCTTTCGGTGCGTTTGCTTCGATGTAGTTTTTTACATCATCTGGGTTAATTTTGAATTGCTTGTAAATTTCTTTAACGACGTCGCTGTCGGAAATCGCGTAGAGCAGATGTTCTGTATCTATTTCATTTCTTTTAAACTTCAAAGTGATTTGGGCTGCTTCTTGAAGTAATTCCTTTGTGTGTGTTGAGAGATACTGGTCAATATCTACTGCTTCCCGATTGGGAGACGAGGGATATTCCTGTCTTGACGGGAAGTCTTCAAACTCGTCATTGTCTCGGAAAAAATTATCAAATATGGATCCGCTGAACATTCTATCGAATGGTGATGCAGATTGTTGTTGGAGTTTTCGTAAATCCTGTGCACAGACATGTAACACTTTTCTCCTACCGTTTTCTATTAAGGTTACTTCTGCTGTTGCGGGTCTTGTCTTACAGATATCGCATAACATCCGTGCCATTCTTCTCACCGTCCAGTCTTTTTCTTTTTGCTCGCTTCATCTTCTTATTTTGTTTGACGTTTCTTCCCTGTTGAGTTTAAAAAATCTCTGATACAAACAACTTGGATAATAAAAATGTATCTATTCTCCCGGTTTTGTTTACTATTTTTTGTGAATTATTTAAGAATATTTAAATACCGGCTTTTTTTATCATTATGAGAGGTTGTTCGATATGGTAGAGAAAGGAGAGTTCAATTTGCTAAAGCAGCCGGGTTGGCTTCGTGCATTAGAAATCATTGTAGGGTTAATGGCGATAATTTCTTCAGTCATAATTCTTTTCGACCCTACCTTGGGCATTGCCACGCTTGTTTTTATCCTGTCGGTTGGTCTGATCTTCCTTGGAATTCGTTCACTCTTTCTCGCGGGTCACAAAGGCTTGTCCAAGGGCCTTCGGGCGATGAGCGCTGTGTCCGGAATTCTCTCCCTCATTCTTGCCTTTCTAGTAATTATTCTCCCTGATTACGGCGTTTCGACTCTGTTGATCTTCGTGTCGTTTGGTTTACTGATATACGGGATCGACTTGCTATCGCTCGCCTATGGACTCAAAAAGGCACTCCGTTGGGTAAAATGGTTCATGGCCACAGTCGGCATAATCGACGTGATTTTGTCGCTTGTGGTGCTCTTGCTTCCAGGCCTTGCGTTACTCACGCTCGCAATTGTCCTCGCCGTGGTGCTCCTGATAAGCGGAGTCGAAGCAATCATTTCCGGCGCCGTAGGTCGAACCTGGCTCGGGGATCTTGTCGAGACTGTGAAGAAAAATATACAATAGATAGTGATTTTTGTCTCTTGACAAGAATTCGTCGCTAGAGCATCGGACGAAGACCCGACTACGGGAGACCATCGGCCCACACATCAATTCGTACAATCGTGGAACAGAGACCGAACACCACGTTGGACCCTTTTAGACAAAGCAAATTATTGTGTGATGTCCTGAAATTATTGAATAATGTTTAAATACAGGTTTTGCCTACTTATTTATCAGAGGTTGAGTTGGAATGGAACGGATTATCTGCGTGGTTTTTGACAACGAAACAAAGGCTTATGATGGATCCAAGGCTCTAAACGAACTCGATATGGAAGGAAGCATTTCTATTCACGCGAAAGCCGTGATCGTAAAGAAAG
>DATKKD010000048.1:0-31787 GCA_035543435.1 Thermoplasmatota archaeon | reverse complement strand
ATCTGTTCGTCATTCGGCCACTGTTCTTGCCAATCGGTGAAGACGCTATAGTAATCGCTCTGGCTTTGTGCGTTGGGATTCCCGTAGAACATGTAGAGTTGGCTTAGTCCTTGTGGCAACGTCGGGATTTTTACCCAGACGCTCGCGGAACTCGATGTCGAGTTTTCTATCCAGTAGCTTAAGTAAAAATCCCCGCTGCTGTCATGTTTAAAGCGAAGATCGCCATAATCAGACCTCATGTCAGAGTCATAGGTCACGTTCAGATGGATTGCGTAGTCCGTCAGAGGCTCCGCCGTGGTGACCGTGATGGGTTTCATCCTCGTCCATGCTTGGTCCTCCCATAACGGGTAGGTGTTTTGCATAACTGCGGAGCCACCTGTGATCGTGTAATTGTACGACATCGTCGGATCCACTCTGGTCGCATCATCGAATAAATCCTCCCAGGTGTAATAGTTATCACCCAAGGTTCCTAAGGGATGAAACGGGGTAAACCCATTGATTTTCCCCAGTGTGTTCATATCAGGGTGTATGACTGCTTGTGCTGCAGACATCATGAAGAGCACTGCAAGAAGTAACAGAACGACCAGCCTTGCAGGTATCGCCTTTGACAAATCTTTTTTCATGCTTAATCACCTTTTTTTGTATGACTCTAGGGCCATACGTGGTACCAATTATAATCCAACAGTAAATTGACCACAAGATTACCGGACACCGAAATGACGGGCCAGATGAAGAACTGGTTCTGCCAGTACCATTCGACACAGATATAGACCGCGAAATTTGAAAGGGTGACGTTCGCCCCCCACCGGGGAACACCGTTCTCATCCCTATATGTGCAATTCAAATTAATGGTCTTTAGGTTCGGCTGATTGGTATTTTGGTTGATCCTAAAGTACCCTGGATCGTCATAACTCGACCCTTGTTTCCATTTCCAGCCTATGTCGAAATGAAGTGTGCTGCTCAGCACCACATATCCGTTTATATCCAATCGGCCGCTGATGTTATCAAGGTGAATGAAGTTCAGATAGATGTCATTGGTTTGCTGCACGTCGACGCTCAGCCCACCAGATTCACCCAGGGACCAATCACCGGTGAACGAAATGTTTTTGTGATTCACCTGAAGGCCTACGGTAAAGTTACGCAAGGCATTCAATGTTCCGCTCAGGTCTAACGCCTGAATCTGTGGCTGAGGACCAGAAGTGTCCAAACCCCAATTGACTGCGAAATCCTGAGCAGAGACGCTCGTCGCGTCAATCAGCAGAGAATTGCCTGTCGCAGTATTACCAACGGAAAATGAGTTCCCGAGGACGTCATGGGAGGTATCGAACTGGAAATACCCGTTTTTTCCCATCAAAAAATCAGTCTGGATGTGGCCGCTGCCGATGCTTAGGACATCGCTTAAGGTGAGGGTATCGAAGACGATGTTGAAATGAAGAGGATCTGGATTCTGACTTGCGGATGATCGCTCTGCCCTCCCGGATCCCTTCAGTTGATTCCACCAGAAAGTCCCTGTCGCATAGGCGTTGGCGGGGATGTCAGTGATTTGCACAATCGGGATGGAGATGTTTGGGAGGTAGAAGTCCATCTCATTGAAATCCGAGTCTGCCTGGCGCTCGATTTTTCCATAGACGTAATTGTTGATGTTACTGAAATTATCTGGGTCGACGTATAAGGTTGCTTCTGCGCTGACCCGTTGACTGTTGATACTTCCTGCAGGGACTTTCATCAACACGACATTCGAGTCGGACGGATTAGCCTTCGGGTAGTACACGGTGATAGCGCCAAGTGGCCCGCTCTTGGTGAGGTCGACATAGCCGCTCGCGTCAACCTGTAGCATACTGTCGTTCTGTATGGTAAGGGTGGCTTGTGCTTCGAGGCGTCGAGAGCTGGGGATGTTCTCGGCCTGCAGGAAGGGAACGTCCTGTTCATCAGGGTTCGTGAGTTTCGGGTAGTACACGGTGATTTTACCGATCTGACTACTCATAGTGAGATCAGCGTATCCGCAGACGTTCACATAGAATAACTTACCATGAACGAAGGTTATGTTGAAATCATCGAAAATCTTCCATTGATATGACAAGGTCTGTGGGAGGCCATTGATTTTGACTTTCTGACTGAAGAAGGGGGAATCTACGATGACTGCGACGTCGAAGCTGTTGCTCGCCTCGTAATCGAACCCATGGGGATCCTTATGGAGTCCAAAGCTCATCCATTGGCCAGTCTGTGCCATCGTCCCGTCGATTTTGTCAAATACCAGAGACAAGCTTGTGCTATCACCGCTGCCGGTGTTGATATCGGTGGAATAGGTGATGGTGGTTGTGCTGTCATGCTGGCTTTCGGTATCAAAATGGTAGTAGACGTACCCGCCAAGGGGGATGAACTGGGTGGTGAGGGTGACAAATGGGCTGAACTCGACTGAGAACGCGATGTCGTACTTCAGGGTATTTGTGCTTCCGTTGTAGGCTCGGAAGCCGTAGAGGAGCTCGAGGGGGTCAACCCCGCTTGGCTCGGTTTTCATGACTTGCTGGAAGATGACGGGACTAAAGAGGCTGTCTTTCGCAAATGCAAATCTTTTTTCGACGTACTGAGGGATTCTCCCGCCTGGGACGGTGCGGTACCCCACCCCTACTGCGAAATAATCATTGTTTGCAGTAAGATCTTGGGGGTCGCTTGATTGTTGCATCGACGAGGCCTGCGACCGTTGGTGAGATCGCATCCTGTCCCATATCCTGTGGAGGATACCAGTTCTCATAGAGTTTTCCTGTGCTCGTCGTTGCAGCATCTGTATCAGAAATGAAAGCGGCTTGATTGTCTGAGAAACCTGGTGAGTTGAGACTGAGAGGTGGGTGTTGAAAGGAAGTAGGATGTCGTCTGCACTTAGGGTTTTGACGAGCCCCCAGTTGACATGGATTTCAGACCAGACTTCCAGACTCGCAAAGGGGTCTGACGGTCCTCCGTTGATTTGTCGAACTCGTACCATATCTTCGAGGGATTTATATTCAACGTTCGTTTTGGTGTTCAGGATGGTCTCCCAATAAAACCCGAAAGACACCTTGAGGTCGTCCTCGGGGTCGCTATCGAGGTTAAAAGAGACGTCCTCGCAATAGTAAGGATGCTTGAGGAATTTTTGTTGGAAGTCTTTTATAGAGATATTGAGCTGTTTCTGAAAGGTGTGGTTATTGTAGGTGATGCTGATCCACCACTCGAAAGTATCAGATGTTGATTGAATCCACGGGACAATGATTGGATTGGTGTTTTGTTCTTGGTCTGGGTGAATATTATCCTGGATGTTTAAGTAGTTGTATATTGATTTTTTAAGTTGATCCATCGTGTTTGTTTTTCCTATGGCTGAAGGATTGATTTGGTCGGAAGGTTGTAGTTTTTGCGCTGATGAGACAACGGAAATCGCGAACCCTGACATGCTAATACATATCATTACAAATAGACTTTCCACTACAACATTTTTCATGTTCGGATTCACCTCTTCATATCTTCTGAATGTTCCTCTCTAACTTATATATTTAGGTGGTTGTAGTATATATACATTATCATATTTTTCTTTTATATAGTATTATCATTGTGTTCTCGGTCAATAAAAAAAAAGGGAATATACAGATTTCATTGGACATTATGCATCTCATGTCTTGATTTTGTATGAGATGATAAAGGCGGCACCTAATAGAATCAAGGCAACGCAGCACAGATACCAACCGCTATCAAGTCCCCACTGGCAATTAATGGAAGCAGTATAGAACTCACCAGGGATGTCCACGTTGATGACTCCCTGCCCGAACACGCCGCCAACGCCTACCTTTGTAATCAAAGACATACCTCCATAAAACGAGCTGAGCATTAGTATAGACAAAACGATGCTAATCAGATACAACCACTTCGGAAATTTTTTCCCGTACACTCGTTGGAACACTAGACCCAACATCGTGCAAATCGTACCGATAATGATTACGACAATGAGTATCAAGATGAATCGTGTAAAAAGAGCGGGTAGTGTGTCAGAGACTCGCTCACCAGCGATCACCGTCGGTGTCATCGTCAATGAAATGAGAGCTGGAGGAAGGATGTACAAGTGAGTCTGTGTTTCGATAGGTGGTTCCGTGGGCGATCCTTCGAGGGTCCACCACGGCAGCACGAGGGAGCAGATAACCAAAATGACTGCCAGGATTCTCAGAATTGTTACAACATCTCTTCTTCGTAGCATGAATAGCGTTCCTATCATACCAATCACACTCATGCAGGTGATGACAAGGGGGGGAAACAGCGGGTTCACGTTGGTCACGAGATCAAAACTTCGATCACCGATGACTGTGAGCTTTCGTTTTCCAACAATCACGTGGTCAGCATTGACGGTAGCGTTATAGATTCCAGGAGGAAGCTGGACATTGTACTCTCCGTCCCTACTTCCGTTCAGTACAAGCGTCTTTCCTTCTCTCTCAAGGATGATTGTTGTGGAAGTCAATGGTGAACCTCGTGCGTCATAGGTGCTCATCGTTATATTGAAAATCGTAGGAAGAACTAAATTTAGGCAGTCACTTCCTCGTAGAGGAATCGTGAGGTTTTTCTGCAGAACGACGGAGTTGTACGTAACAAAGAGATGGTACATTCCTGGATAGAGCTGTCCAAAAAGATACCTTTCAGTGGTGATAGGGGTAGCCGTCAGGATTACGGGTTCCTTCATGTTCGGACTGGTAAGGAGAGGGCTGAGGAAATCAGTCGGTGGGATCCCCCAGCGATCTGTAAGGTCTACCAGGAGAGAGTACAAAGGAATATGGAGTGATATCGTTCGGGGAACCAGAGCAGTCCGAGCCGGTAGTGCGATTGACCGATTATACAATTCAAACCCTTCGTAGAGAAGTACAAAGTCATAGACGTCTCGTAAGGAACAGGGAACGGTAATCATGGTGGATGCGTCGGTGGCAGTGGTCGCCTCGGCCACCGTGATGTTGTGGATGAGCAGTGATGCATGGACGTCCTTGACAGGAGCCCCATGTTGGTCTGTGATGGTAAGATTGATGCGTCCTTCTTGGCGACAAAAAATATGGGTCGTCACATTGTGCTGGAGGGTGATAATAGTAAAGCCGATGAATTTCGAAGGTTGATCGTTCCGTGGGTGCTCACGGTAGATTTTCACAAGATACGTGCCTGGTTGAAGGTCATCAAATTGTATCTTTTTAAACAACGTCAAACTTCTTAGATTGAGAAAGGTCAGCCCAAGTCTGATCTTTTTAAGAAAGGTAGCACCAGTAAAAGTAGGGATTGCAGTAAGCGATACACGACCAGCAATATCTTTGCTTAATAGAGCGTTTTGACGATAGAGCTCTGCAGTGATGTAGGAAAAATTTCTACCCGTCACGAGCGAAAGTGCAGTACCGAAGGGCACCGAGGGGGCCAGGTGGACGTAAGCCCGCAAGGTATAGGTTTTTTGATGTTTTGGTGAGCTGATCACAGCGCCTGTCCGTGGCCTTGTTTTTATTGTTGCCTGGAAGATAGTGGATTCGTTGTCGACGGCAAAGTATCCTCCATGCAAAGTGGAAAAGAAATCAGCGTCGAATTCCACGACGAAGTCTGCAGGCACTGAGAAATCATTGGTCCCGTTGTCATATGAGTTTCGACAGAAGCAGAAGGACTCCACGGTTGAATGGAGCCCCAGCAAACCTGGGCCTGCATCCTCGTAGGCTTTCACCTGGATGCCGTCCCGCTCATCCGTGCCTGAGACAAGGATGTGGGTAGAGCCAAGGATGATGGAGTGCGCCACCCCCGAGGTACCCTCATCATAGCACATCCATGCTTTACTACCGAGTTTCACGCCATCTTCTGTCTTCACTACGGCAATGCCACTGGGGGAATATTCAGGGTTGAGATCCTGAGGATATGTCAGGATCCTCTCCTGCTGAGCGTACACGTGTAAATACGGATACATTTGCCCGAAGTTCAATTCCTTGATTGACGGGCTTTTCACTGATCCAACCTCGAGGCTCAGGATGTTCCCCACGGATTGCGAATTCGGGGGGGCGCTGACGACCTGGGAAGCTTTCAATGCTTCGTGTTTGACATGCGCGTAGATCCGTCGCATCCCTGAGTCTGGGCAATAATAGTACTTGTAGATGGCGGTGGTTCGGAAATCCTCTCGAGATGTCTCGCTCACGATGCCACAGGACACCATGAGGTTTCCGTCGATGAGGATAGTTTTCGAGAGAAGTTGTTGGATGGTGGACGCAAAATCCTCCACGTTGGTGCCGTAGTAATAAAAGTAATCAAAGGAGGCGAACGCCTGGCTGTCCTGCGGCGTCGTCACCGCGGTTACGTTGTTTTTGAAAAGAGTAATTTGTTGAGCCGTACTGAGACCTAAGAATTGTCCGTTCGAAGCTATCCCGTACACGATAGTCCCATCTTGGGAGATTTTATAGTAAGTCGATTCAAACGGGAGTCCAGGGATTGGGGCAAAATAGTAGGAAGCCTCGGTTATTTGTAGATGGTCCGGGTACATTGGACTGGGAGTTTCATCCTTGCTGTAATAGGCATAATAGTGCTCTGTCCCCGAGGCTTGTGGGGGGATGAGAAAGATAAGGTTGCATGATGAAAGATGGGTCGGATCGGAAAAGGTCAGGTTATAGATCTGGGATTCCAACTCCATCGATATTTCGCTATCCTGGAAGATCACTCGGAGCGAATAATTTTTTCCATCCCTCGCCCAACAGGGATAGTCAAAGCTCATCAGAAGGTCAATCGGTTGATACGTCGCATACTTCATACTGGTATCAAATGGGATAGGGATTTCTTGCCGGTACTGCCACCTCGGGTTTGACCAGACAGGTTCGTTGGTTGACGGAACCACCGGGACTTCGCCTAGAACGAAAATGAATACAAGAAAAATGAAGAGGAAGGCTGATTTTGTCAGTTTGAAACGAACCGCCTTTTTTTTCATCCGTAGTATTTTATATGATAGGTTATATTTATAAAATTCTTGTTTACTTGTAAGTGACATTGAAAGCGTGTTTTTACTAAGACAGAATATTTAAATAGACTTTCCGTATAAATTAATGTTGATTCTATGGGGGAAAAAAAAGCGACCTGTAAAACGCTTTGTATCATGCTATTCCTTGTCCTTGCTTCGTGCGTACCTGGAATTTACGGGGCGGCGAAACAAAACGTATCTCCTGAAAGCACCAACAAAGCCTCAGTCACCGTCGATGTCCAATACATCTATAATATTACAAAAGCGTTAAGTAACATCGTGTTCACCTCGTATGACGAAGCGCAAGGTCAGATTGCGAAAGGGCGTGCGTTTGGGACCGTGGGGGAGCACGCTGCTGCCAAAATATTGTACGATAATATGAGTATGCTTGGCCTCCATCCACAGCTTGAGCAGATGCAGCGACGCCCTGGAGTCCCCCATGATGATCTTATTACGGAGCTGGAGGTACAAAACTATCAAGTGAAACTCAACGGTAGAGCATTAGATTGTTTCATTTACCCATCATGGAAAGGACCCCATGGCTCGCCCAGCGAAGTGAATACGACCTTTTCATATCAGGGACTCCACGTTAGACCGATTCCAACACACCCCTGTGTGTACAATCGAACCATCGCACAAGATTCAAACGATTTCGTTTTTCTAGGTCGTGACCAATGGAATGACCCGAACGGGGTGCTCCCTGTGGTCGATCTGTTAAAACCATACATGAATCCATTAAAGTTTTACATCGTGTTCCACGTCACGAGTCTGTTCAATATCCTCAGAGAGACAGCGTTCTGGTACCTAATGTATCCGCATTGTAAAGCCCTCATTTTACAAGATTTTCATCCAGACTGCCATGATTTTGTATTCATCCCAAAAGATAGCGATTCAATCCCAATCATCTTCATCACAGGAAATGACGGGGACCAAATGCGGGCGGATTTTATGGGGAGCCGAGTCGATTTCAACCTCACACAGCACCTCAACACTTCCGTCATCAGCTATAACGTAATCGGTGAAATCCCTGGACGTGATCCAACGAAGTCGGTGATCGTCTCCTGCTTGTATGATGGGTGGTGGAATCAAGCGACCGGCGACGCGGCGATTGGCATGGCCATGGTGCTTGGGATCGCCAAATATTTCGTTCAAGCACGAATAACCCCCCAGTACACATTGAAATTTATTGCCTTTGGAGGCGAGGAATACGATGTCCTCGGCGCGAAGTACTATGTGGCGACGCATAAAAACGAAAGTATCGTCGCCCTCATCGATCTCAATCAGTTAGGATTTACTCAGAATGATCCCCGTTTGACCCTTGACTTTGTCGCCAACAAGGCATTGTATCTGAAGAAGGTCTGGGGTATCGTACAGAGAACCGACTATCAACAACGGACCGAGAATGTGACCGGTATCAAAGCAATCTGGTGGCCTTCCGGGGAAATCCCGGGGAATGCCCTTCCCTTCGCTCAAGACCTCCATTGCAATGCCATGTCCATCTTCAAGGACGGTGGCTGGACCCTGCATCATCGTGACGGGGTTAATCACACGGCGGGGGACGTCTTATCCTACTTCAATTGGACGGACACGCTCGTAACGACAGAGATCATCACCAATATCACCTTAGCATTTGCGACAGGGAACCCGGATATCGCGGCAACTCCTTTGATTCCTTTGGTGGATGGACTTGGTTTTTTCAACGAGGCACAAAAAACACGCCTTCCTCGCTAAGTCACGTTGTCGATGAACACCGGACCAAGGAACGCGAGATACTCGTCATTGCCGATTTGTGGATCACCCATAGGGAGATGCTCGCCGCGTTGGCGGATGACGACATAATAAAAATCATTCGGATGGACACTTGGGTCCGTAAAAGTGATAACCGCGAGGCTTGAGTTGGGATGGACATGATCAATCACGCTGCAGTAGGGTTGGCCTCTGACGGTATCCTTTTTCACAATCCAGATATCCTGAATCGAGTACGAGAGATCACTCGCATTGTATCCATTCGGACACATTTCGCGTCCACTACTATCAAGACTGGGGAACGTTGAGAGAGCTGAGACCTGGATAGTCAAGTTGTGTGTACTATTGATCCATCGGCCGAGCGCCATCTGTCCATTGAAGCGGACATTCGCACGGATTTTTAAAGTTTGCAGTCCGTACATACTGCAGTTATTCATCGCATCCCATAACTCCTCCCGCGTGTTATGGGTTGCGTACACCGCATCAATCCCCGAGGGATTTGCGTTGGAGATTTTTTCGTTTTTCGCGGAGGCACTCCCTGGCCTGTCGACGACATGTGTATCGCTTGCCGCCTCGAGCACGAACCGTTGATCCTTCCGTGCATCCTTGCTCCACTCCCATAGCCCGCTTTCCACCCAGAACTCTGGTTCATCACGAATGTTCAGGGGGCTATAATGCCATTCGATTGGTATCCCTGAGTATTTCCCTATTGCTTGTCCCCATCGACTATACACTTCGGCGCCACGAAGGACGCGATCCCGAGCGCTCATATTGTGGATATTATTCGCCAGGTATGACCAGTTCACGGTATAGCCTCCCCACCATCGTATCTGCATGAGAGGATGATGTGGGAATCCGATGTTATCGTGGCCCTTCTCCCACTCCGCGTTCATTGCAGCAAAAATATCATCAAAGGTTTTTTTGTCCCACGCGGAATATTTCTGCGCGTCATCGTAGACATCCCTGTAGGTGAAGCAAATATGACATACATCCTGATGATTGTATGGGCTTAAAGGGGAGCCTCCGGGAAACCATGGACCGGAGGACCATTCAAACCCAAGGAATGTGCTGAAACGTCCAGGATCATAGAAACGTCGGACGTATTCTTTCTCCTTCGCCCATTCGTCCTGACCAAGCAGTTTATACTGCAACACCTGAGTAAGACTGCGCAACCACATCCACAATGGTTGAGGAGGAGTGATGTCAATTTGATTAATGAGTTCCGCATGATCGGTAAGGCCAACGAAATCAAGGTAATTATCTGCGATGGCATTTTCATACATCGTTTCTGGTTTGTTATAACCATCGCTGATTGAGCTGTGGAAATGAATGTCACCAAAGTAAAGTCGTTTTAGTTGAACCTGCACTGTATCAGAGGCGGAGTGCGTGCCATTTTCCACAGTGACCGTCAAATTCACAAAGGTGTCATTCAGGGGTGTTGGTTCAGGATTAAATAGCACAGGATCGTTTCCAAAAAACAAGGTGTGATGACTCTGACCATTGATCTGCCAATATTTAATTTGAGGATTTCCTGTGATCGAGCAATTAATGACATCTCCTTCAAATAAGGTTGTCCCTGGAGCCACATGTATCACCACTACTAGCGGGTCCTCTTGAGCCTCAATGGTCATGATATGGTTGTTTGTGATAGGTACGATTGCTCCCATGAGCAGACAGAATATCCCAATGAGTGCCAATGTTTTGAACATAGATCCTCGAATGTTTATCATGCAGAGACTAGTGAATCACCATTTCGTGAAATAATATGATAAGTGCTATATTTTAAGAGAGATAATTATCAGCGAGAAAAATATCATCCTATATCTCCTATAAATATGTTATTCTCAGAGGTTCTCCCTTGACCAACACCGCAGAATGTATAATCGACTTTGCGATTTTTAAAGGAAGCTTTATGCCATCCAAAAATTTGGCACCTTTATGATGATTTTTCCAACTGCTTAAACCCTTCGTCCTTCGTAACATAAGAGATAACGATGGGCGCCGGTTTTCCTGATTTTTGGTCTCCTTGAATATCGGAGACCTCAACAACAGTGATGGTCACCTCAGGTCCAGTCTTCTCCTGGTACATCGCTTTGATTCTGGATGCGATTTGCTCGAAGGATGGTCCGATATTGCGTTGGTCTTCATCGATGGCGAGTTTGATTTCGACCTCATCGACTTTCTTCTGAATGATTTGATACTGCTTGATTTTAAAGGTGTGAAGATCGTGGAGCACTGGTTCGATGAAGCAGAACGCACCTGGGGGGAACACCTTCCCGTTAGGCAGGACGATGTTGGCTTTCATGCGGCCTTCCACAGGCTTTTTAAGTATTTCACTTTTCAGACCACAACTACAGTGCTCATGGTCACTAAGAGTGATCCAGTCGTCCATGCCTGTATAACGCACGATTGGTGTGGCTTGCCCCCAGAGTCGGGTGATGACGGCATGGCCACGCTCCCCGGGTGCTAGGATTTCTTGTTGCTCGTTCATCGCCTCAAGATGGAAGAAATCGGAGTGGATATGCCAATTTTTTTCTTGACATTCGAACGCGATATTTGCTTGTGCTTCAACTGAAGGGTAGATATTGCGCAGGGGGCAGCCGAAGGCGTCTTCAACATACCGTCGAGTATATTCATCGAGGATGTCCCCACCGACTTGGTTCAGCTTCGGACAGACATGGTCTCCAAATCCTTTTTTCTTCAGGAAGGCTAGATGTTGGAATAATGCTGGATAGCTGATGATAAGGTCTGGTGTAAAAACATTCAATCGATCGATGATATCTTTGACGGGCGTGCTCACATCGATGTTGAGGATGTTATGCTGGGAATAGACATGCTTGAGCTGAGGCAGGAAGGTGTTTTGAACGACGCTATCAATTCGGTAGCGGTTGAAGTTACCGATGTGAGCCATGCGTAAGGTCCGGAGATTCATCTTGTAATAATGCATCTCAGCGAGTACTGGCCCGACTGCCCGTAGGATGATTTGGAAGTCGGTGTAGATGGAGACTGGTTTGCCGGTGGAGCCTCCAGTGCATACGACATGTGCACGGGTTTTTCGATAGGTTGGTGGGATGATTCTATCAGGGAAGTTATCTATTAAATCTTGTTTTGAAACAAAGGGGTGTTTTCTGATGTCGTCGAGACCGCGAAAGTCTTGCGGGGTTACTCCTGCTGCCTTATATTTTTCTTGGTAGAGCGGCACCGTTGCCGCATAGGAGACAATTTTTTGAAACGCGCGGTTCCGATATCGATCTAGTTGTCTGTGGGATAAACGGTTGAGCCGATTCGGGTCAGCAAAGTAATTCTTGAGAAATGGTACAGAGATGAAAGGATTCAGCAGTGGGTTCATCCGAAAGTAACCTCTTTCTGAGATATGCGCATAGCAAACCATTGGTTAAAGCTATTTCTCTTCGACGATCGGGTAGCCCTCTCCTTTTTGTAAATCCACCGGAATATGATCATAGGTGGTGGGAGGAAACTGGTCCATTAGTCGTGTCACCGCGACCTGAAGGAGTGGGAATTGAATGACCTTTTTTTCTCTTTTCATACCCTTTATTATGATATCTGCTGCTCTCTCTGCAGGGATCGCGCCACGGCGTGGCAGATCCTTGATCATCGGTGTTTGCACCGACCCTGGTTTAATCGTGATCACCTTAATGTTGTACTTTTGTTTTGCTTCAGCGCGCAAGCTTTCCAGAAACCAACTGAGCGCTGCTTTGCTTGCACCGTACGCACCCCATCCGGGTACCCCTCGCTTGTCTGGGAGAGTGGAGACCGCTGCGATCATCCCCGACTTCTGTTTTTTCATCACTTTAAACAGATATTCTGTAAAGTATACGATACCGAAGAAATTCACGTCCATGGTTTCTTTGATAATTGTGGTATCAAAGGTCTCAATCGGGTTTGGGACGAGGATTCCTTGGGTCAGGATTGCTATATCGATGCTGCCGTAATGCTTTGCGATGAATGCCACGGTTTCCTCGATATCCTGTTTCTTTTTAACATCGCATGTTTTATAGATGCACTCTCGTTTCTGTTGCTGAATCTCGCGAGTCAGTGCCTCAAGCTGGTCTTCGCGTCTTCCAGCAAGGGCAAGTTTACACGGTTCTTGCGCGACGCGACGTGTGATCGCTGCTCCGATGCCACCCGTTGCACCACTGATGAGCACGACCTTATTCTGAAAATTCATATGAATCGAACGCAGAATAACCAAGAACTTTTTATACTATCGCTTGCGCTGGGAGCTAATTTTTGCAGCGTCATGGTTGCAGTATTATTTATTTAAATGACCGTGCAATATCGATGGTGTTTATTCCTATGCCGAAAGTAATTATCATTGGGCTTGACGGCGCGACACTCGATCTCATGGAACCTTGGATGGATGCTGGGAAACTCCCCATTTTTGATCGATTACGAAAACAAGGTTCGTATGGGGTGCTGCGTTCTACAATTCCACCCTACAGTGCCCCAGCCTGGGTGTCAATTACGACTGGAGTAAACCCCGGGAAACATGGCATATATGATTTTTTTCGTACTGATACTTTCTCTAAAAAACTTGTCAGCTCGAAATACCGGAAGGCACCCGCGATCTGGAACTACCTTACTGAGTTTGGAAAGAAATGTATCGTGGTGAACGTCCCAGGTTCGTATCCCCCTGAGAGGATTTCTGGGATTATGATAAGTGGGCTGCTCACTCCGTCAGAGGATTCCGAGTACACGTACCCATCGACACTCAAACAGGATCTCGTTACAGATAAATTAGGGGTATTTGAGTTTGAGCAGATAGCTGCTGACGATCTTCCGAAAAACCTTGCCGCTCGCTATGCACCTCAGAAACTCGTCGACACATCAAACACTGCGACCGAGTCTCATAGCACCGTGACCTTGAATCTTTTAAAAAAATACCCTTGGGATTTTGCGATGGTCGTGTTCCGCGGCACCGATGACGTGCAGCATCTCCTCTGGGGGAAGGAGGATCTAATTTTCTCCTGCTATCAAAAGGCAGATGAGAGCGTTGGTAAGATTTGGCAGGCATTTCCTGATGCCGTGATTCTTCTCGTATCAGACCATGGGTTTGGGAAACCCAAGAAGTATTTGTACGTGAACAATGTCCTCTACAACCAGGGATATCTCCGGACGTTTTCGGAGCCTCAACGTGCCTGGTCCACTACTCTGATGTCGTTGTATGATCGTCTGAGCTGGTTCTTCTACCATTTCCTTCCGATGAAGAAACTTGCGCGTTCTCGTTTAGGACAGCGGCTTTTGTTTTCTGGTGGCGGGAACTCTAACATCGATTTTTCGACGACAAAAGCGGTGTATCAGTCAGTTTGTTCGTGTGGGATTCGCATCAATCAGAAGGATGAACAAGGGAACGGTGTGGTGGCTTCTGAGGATTACGAGAAGCTTCGTGATGACCTTATCGGCTTATTCACAGAGCTCACCGATCCAGAGACCGGTGAACGGATTGTGAAAAAAATCTATCGCTGGGAGGATGTCTATAGTAAGGATGCTGTGAACCACCCGTTGGACATTATTTTCGAGATGGAACCAGGCTACAGCACGCATGAATTGTTAAAACCGTTGAATGGGGCGCCCTCGAAGGCGGGTCAGAACAATTTGTTATATCTAGCGACACCAGGTTTTTATGATTGGGTTGGCGACCATAGGCCAGAGGGTGTCGTCTTCATCGCAGGACCTGGAGTACGCTCACATCAAAGAATCTCTGCCTCAGTGATGGATATCGTTCCAACCGTCCTTGCGCTTATGGACCTCCCCCTTCCAGATTCTCTTGATGGCGATGTCATTCCGGAGGTGTTCGTGACCGCACCGGAGATACGGAAGATTCCCAAAAAGGCAGTACCGAAGCTTCTCTCCGAAGGTGAATTACAGAAGATTAGGGAGTTACGATCAAAAATATGAAAGGTTCTCCCCAAAGACTCCATTTTTTTATCGTCGTTGTCGATATAACGTGCCATCGACCACCGCTGTCATTTTTCTTATATCGCACGTAACGGATTCAAGGAACTGGCAGACCTTCATGAGGTTCGCGTGTGGATCTTTGAGCATGTCGTTATAGTTTATGTATAGAACATTCGTATGCTCGCGTGTTTGAAGTTCTTGTTTAATTTTCTCATTTAACCGCTGGAAACTTTGTTTTGTTTCTTCGCGGTTCTTATCGGTAATGTGCGCCATTGTCTCCATGGAATCAAGGACTTCCTCGAGATTCCGCTCCATGTAGATAATCTTATAGATTCCTTCTGGGAGATAGGAAAGGCCGTAGGCGGTGATTTTGATAAAAGTGCCTCGATAGGATTCAAATGGGAAGTTCCTTTGGATAAGTCTGTTGATGATTTTTCCGCCTTCAAGCTCGTAGTAGCCTTTAGGGTTATGGACATCGGGCTTCCGCGATTTAGAATAAGCGATTGGGACACCCCCTGCTTCGAGTACCTGCATCATCATGGAGGTCCCCGATCGTTCCAACCCTGACACAATGTAGTTCGTGTCCCCCCGTAATTTCATGACCCTTTCTCCTTCATTCCCTAGTATTTTGACTCCTTTGGTTCGACGCTTGACAAGTTAATCCAAATATCCTAACGAGCGTAGACGTGCTTTGACACGTTCCTCGTCTTCCTTACTGAACTCCTTGGAATCGTCCGTCTCCAGCCCTGAGAGGACCTCCTGGAGGACATAGATTACATAAGAGGAAAGGGACGTGAACCCGGTGCCCTGGATCCTTTTTTGTATTTTTTCAGCGAGGGGCGTGGGTATTGACACTGTAGTAAATTGTTGCTCTTGTTGTTTCTCTGTCATGGTTACCACCACATTATTTTATGTTTGTTCTCTGACCTCCTAGGATATCAAAAAGACTTCATAAATGTTGTTGAAAAAGAAAAAAAGGTGGGGGAGGTGGATGGGGTGGTTACAGGATCATCGGGTTCTCATCCAGTCGTATTTTTCGGCCACGAAAACCCAGGAAACTCGATATATTTATCATTGTATTTAAAGTAGGAATAATTGAACATCGCCCAATCATTCACGTCCCCAGGTCCGTGCGTGCCGTCTGAGTAATCAACAATTTTTTTGTTGAAAATGTAATAGTAATTCATGACGCTCTTGTAATTACCCCATTTATCCAGGAATTCGGTTTTTTGCGCCTTGCTAAGGGTCCATGTCATATTGTCGTTTCCACCGACCGTCCATGGGGCAATCCCCAGGGTATGACCAAGTTCATGCATGACCGCGGCGGCAAGCATGAGGCGTTGGACCCGCGGAGTGAATGCGGTGCGCCTGATGTACATCTTATACGGGCTCGAATCAGCTGTAAGAGTATCGTACCGATTGTTTATGGATGGAATGCTGAATCCCGAGTTGTAAGCGATGACAAGATAGCGGAAGATACCCCTGCGATCGTCCGCGAAATGCCACTTGTAGAACTGCATTAACATCCCAGAATCCTGCGAGAGAGTGTCGACGAAGGGGAGAAGTTCACCACCACCAATCGAAGAGTCACCAGGCCATCCGTTGTCAATGTATACGCAAACGTCGTGCTCCGCGAACCGCTCAATGAGAATCTGTTGAGACTCCTCCCAAAAGACATGGTTCCAATCAAAGAACCCTTTTTTCATCATACCGTCTGATTCGATGTAGATATCTTTATGGAATGGGTCCGCATAGTACTTCGCCATCTGGTACTCCTCGAGGTTAGTGAGACCGTCACGGTCGGGATCGGCCATGGAATGATTATCATGGGCGAACGGGTCATAGCCCCATTTGAAGTCCCAGGGAAGAGGGATACCGTCCCCATTTGGGTCGTAGTTCGTACAATCGAATGTGCCGTTCAAATGGTACACATTGACTTTTGTCCAATATGGCACCAAATCGTTATCATAGCACATCTGATACGCATTGAACCAGACCTCGTAATTCGCGCCGACGAAATGACCATACCCGTCACTGTCGTTCAAGGAATCATCCCCGGTCCAATGACCGGTTTTATAGTCATAGATTAAATTGATGGTTTCCTTCTCGACGTCCTTGTATTTTCTTCCTAAGAAACCTGCGGGGTCTCGTTCCATGATGGTGAGTGTCAGCTTTGACGTTGGTTGCTCCTGTGGGGTCTTCTCAGCGATTTTGTTATCCATAAAAATGCTATCCCAGGTGTGAAACAACGTCTCGGAGCTTGCGCCACCAGCGCTGACGACATCCTTGCTAACATACTCCTTATCATCTATATTAGTGATAAAATAGAAACTTGGTGGGCTCTTCCAGGACGATCCCGATTTCATCATCACATCAATTATCCCTCGGCTCCTAATCCTGTTTATTTCAAAAACAATACCTTGAGTTACCAAGGGGCTGATCCGATCATCGACGACCGGTGTGTTGGTGGTTTTCGGGGCCGGAGAAGTTGACTTATTAAAATAATAAGTAACATACCCATAAGCGCCCACTGCGAGAAGAAGAATAATGATGATAACCGCTATGATTTGTTTTTGTACTTTTCGCATGAAGATTGAACCCCCAGGGCTAAATGCTTGTTCTTAACTGTAGTATAGATTTCTATTTATATAAATCTATTTATTGTCCTAATCATATCATCCCTATTCTTTTGAGTGAAAGGCAAGAAATTTCTTTTCTTCACAGGGGATAGATTTGAAGCCTTGGGTAAGATCGATTCATTTTTTTCATCAAAAGACATCTTTGAAACAAGATACAATACTTTGGAAATAAAAATATCTTGTTGTTCTCTTTCGCTTCACTCTATTAAAAATCAAAAATTAATTGTCGATTTATCACCAATTTTCCTTTCATGATGAATCGAAAACCAAGTCGAAATGTTTAAATATAAAATACCAGATTTAAATTAATAAGTACCTACCTATACAATAGGCAGAATCAGGGGGAAAAAAGATGAGTAACGAATCCATAAAAAAGGTAGTTGTAAGTATTATAGCTTTTTTCTTTATAAGCACTGCTGCTGCGCCAGTTATTCAATCACAGCTTACAAATCGATTGTTATCGCAACAGGTAACAGCCACGGAGACTCTTGCACGCGTACGAGTCCCGCTCAATATTGTTCAACCACAAGGAACTGCAGACAAATCATCACAACAAAACCCGCCCGCGCCATTGGGTGATACGCCACCAACGATTCACCTTCCGACAAGTCAAGTTACCATGTTAGTGTTTTTGAATAGCACAATCAGTTACTTCCGTACCCAACTTCAAAACGTACCCAGTGGCTATGAAGTCACCAACGGGTTTTATACCGGTTGGTGCAGCGATTATACTCATTACATTTACACGAATACAGCCTATCAAACATACTTATACTCAAGTTATGACACAAACCTGCCACCGCAGGATTATCATCAAAACTGGAGCAAAGTCAACTACATCCTGAATCATAAGCAAGGAACGAACTGGCATCAGATACAGTACGCGATTTTATATATCCTTGATTTTGGAAACCAAGGATTGAACGCAACAGGCTGGGCTATGGTAAACGCCGCTGTCCAGTACGGAGGAGATTATGTACCACATAGTGGCGACATCATCGCGATCATCGGGGACCCTGGGGTGAATGTGCAACGCCAGATCTTCGAATTGACTGTCCCGTCCTATACCCTCACAACGACACCTGATGGTTCCGGAACGATCACGAAAGATCCTGACCACACCTACTACACCTATGGTCAGGTAGTGACCCTGACAGCGGCCCCTAACCCAGGTTGGTCATTTAGTTATTGGAGTGGTGATGCCTCTGGATCTAACCCCGTAACAACCGTGACCATGAACGGAAACAGAGCAGTAACTGCACATTTCACCCAAAATGAATACACGTTAAGCATATCAGTCATTGGATCAGGATCAGTTACTAGGAATCCGTCTCAAGGGACCTATCACTATGGTGATGTCGTTCAACTTACGGCAACTGCAGACACTGGCTGGACGTTTGATCACTGGAGCGGGGATCTTTCTGGTTCTACTAACCCAGCTTCCTTGACGGTTACTGGGAATATGGCGGTGACTGCGACCTTCACCCAAAATGAATATACTTTAAGTACATCGGTCGTAGGTTCAGGATCTATCTCGAAAAACCCTGATCATTCTACCTATCATTATGGTGATGTCGTTCAACTTACGGCAACTGCAGACGCTGGCTGGACGTTAGATCACTGGAGTGGGGATCTTTCTGGTTCTACTAACCCAGCTTCCTTGACAATCACCGGAAATACGTCCGTCATCGCAACCTTCGTGCAGAACGAATACACACTCACCACCTCAGTTGTTGGCTCTGGCTCTGTTACCAAAAACCCTGACCAACAAACGTACCATTACGGCGATGTCGTTCAACTTACGGCAACTGCAGACGCTGGCTGGACCTTCAGTTACTGGAGCGGTGATTTAACTGGCTCTACTAACCCAGCTTCCCTGACGGTTACTGGGAACATGGCGGTGACCGCCACCTTCATCCTTACAGGAGATCTCGAACCGCCACTCGTCGAAATCGCCAAGCCAAGCGACGGCGTCTATGTCTTCGACCAATATATCCTTCCTGCCAAGAAACCAATTGTGATCCAAGGGGTAACAATCCAGGTGAACGCCTCAGACAACCAATCAGGGGTAAAAAAGGTACAGTTCTATGTCGATGGCATATTGAAAGGGAATGACTCTACGGCTCCCTACACGTATAATTGGACTGATCTACGTTCAGGGATGCGTCAGGTGAAGGCAGTTGCGTATGACAACGCTGGGAACAGCAGGGCAGTGGAAATCAGCGTCATGAAATGGAGATTCCATCCTATCCTTGCTCTTCTCCTGTTTTACGTGATCAGTCCACTCCTGCGAAATCTGAAAAACTGGATACATGATCACATGCCCGCCCAGACCTCCACCTAGTGACAGGAGCTCTTTTTCTTCCTTTCTTCTGTTTTCAGATTTTTCATACTTTAGCAGGAGATAATAATCACGATTTAACACTTATTTTATATAAATAAAAACTGATAATATCGTTTAATATAAACGTTTTTTATGATGGAAAGGTATTTTAACTTCAATTTGTTGTATATCGCCCATGAAGGGGAGACGAAATACGATTATTAATATGTACCATTGTAAGAACTGCGACCTCAAGTTCCTCGCGCCCATGAAACTGACACGAGGGAAGCATCACATTGAATTCGTATGCCCAGAATGCAAGAGCCATGACTGGGGGCATATCTGGTAATAACCTCTTGTTTCGCTAAAAAAACATTAAAAGCTTTTTCGACTGTGCCTGTAAAGCACCTATGATTGTAGTTGTAATATCATTGAATAATGTTTAAATGATAAACTCGAATTAACCGCTGAACAACGTGGGAGCCATGAACGATTTCACCTATGCTATCTCCACCAAAATCTTGTTCGGGAGGAACACAATACAGCAGCTCGCCGAGGAGATTGAAAAATACGGTCGTACCGTTCTGTTTGTCTATGGCCAGGGAAGCATCAAGAAACTCGGGATCTACGAAGCAGTGCACTCCATTCTAGAGAAAAGCGACATCGATTGCGTCGAGCTTTCCGGTGTGCAACCGAACCCACGTATCGAATCAGTCCGAGCAGGGATACAACTCTGTAAGGACCACGCGGTCGACCTTGTCCTCGCTGCAGGTGGCGGAAGCACCATCGACTGCGCCAAGACCATCGCTGCAGGGATGTATTACGACGGGGACCCTTGGGACCTCTTCCTCCAGGGAGACAACTTAATCCGTGATGTCTTACCCATCGGCACGATCCTTACCGCTGCAGGTACCGGGTCGGAGATGAACGGAAACGCAGTGATAACGAACCTGCAGACGATGCAGAAATTCGCAATCCATCACGACCTGCTACGTCCGAAATTCTCGATTCTTGACCCGACTTACACTTACACCGTCCCTAAGGAGCATACCGCCGCTGGTGTCGTTGACATCATCAGCCACATCCTTGAGCAATACTTCAGTCCCACAAAAGACTCCTATCTCCAAGATCGACTCGCGGAAAGCATGCTGAAAACCTGCATCAATTACGGTCCGATTGCCGTTCAAAACCCGACTGATTACGAGGCACGCGCACAGCTCATGTGGACGAGCAGTCTTGCCCTCAACGGACTGCTCTCGTACGGCAAAACCACAGACTGGGCGACCCATGGGATCGAGCATGCGATCAGCGCCGCCTACGATGTCACGCATGGAGTGGGACTGGCGGTACTCACACCTGTCTGGATGGCGTACGTCCTCGACGAGCGCACCCGTGGTCGATTTCTCGAGTACGCGCATAACGCCTGGAACCTTGTTGGTGATTCTGATGCAGTCGCTCAGCAAAGCATCCTTGAGACCAGGCAGTTCTTCTCCACCCTCGGGATGCCGACCACCCTTCACGAGCTGGGGGTGCAGCAACAGCGATTGCAGGAGATGGCGTGCATCGCGACCACCTTTGGGCCAATCGGTAGATTCAAAAAACTGACCACCAATGATGTATTAGCAATCCTTAAAAACGCCTATTGAAAAAAGATTTTACATATTTCACTCAACAATCATTTTTTTGCGAGATTGTACCTCTACAAACCGTGCCACAACTAAAAGAAACATCGAGACTGCGCATGCGACCATGAAATATAGCACCCCGAGACCACCAAATCGGTCGAAGATTGCAGCGACCAGGGGGACTCCTACGAACATCCCTGCGCTAATCACGATACTATAAACGGCCATGGTGACCCCTCTCCTCTTCTCCCGTGTTTCATCTGCAAGGGACGATAATGCAGACGGACCGAACGCGAGCGCCATGAACCCGAACACTCCGAGCAGCGGCCAGAACCGCACAATACTATCTTTCACGTTTTCCGCGGTCGCAGGTGATGCAAGCCCGTACCCCACCCCAATCATTGAAATGACGCCGATGAAACCGATCGCGCCGACCACCAGTACTGGTAACCTGCCGAATCGATCCGAGAGCCATCCGTAGAACACCTGGGTTACGACAAGGACAATTCCGACTCCAGCGATGATTCCGGAAAGAAGAATGGGCGAGATCGTCAATATCCCTTGGGAGGTTGATACCGTGAGAAACGTAAGCACCGACCCTATGATCATAAAAACGATAAACCATGGCAATGTGAGAAGCAGGATGGACCGTTGACGCAGCACGGCGATGATGGAATCAAATCGGACCTTGTTTGAGAGGATATCGTATTTTTTTGGCTCGGTAATGTTGACCCAGGAGTAAATCGAGCCGATGAGCGCCATCAGTCCAGCGATCATGAACGACTCCCAGAGTGACGCCTTGAGGATCTCAAGGAACAAGGCACCCATCGCGTACCCTGCAACCCATCCGAGCAAGTTAAACGCATCAAAGGCACCCATTTCACGGCCCCGATGATATTCAGGCGCGTAATCAGTGAGTAACGCGAGGGATGCAACCAGGATGGCGCCCGCAGCCAACCCGTGACCTGCATTGATGAAAAAAATTAAAACCATGTTATGCGTCAGGGTGAGGAGAAACAAAAGCACCGCAGCACCAAGAAGCCCGGCCAGTAGCACGATTTTTCTGCCGAACCGGTCGACAACAGCACCTATGAACAACACCGTCCCCATTTCGAATAAAGGGGAAGCGGCCGCGACAATACCATACCCAATGTAGGTGTTGGTAATCTTTAAATAAATCGGAAGGGTCGCGAGCATAATCCCGAAGCTAGCACGGATAAAAAATGTTGAAATGTACAATGATGATAGCAACCGTAAGTAAAACCGGCTATGCATGATGCTTCATGCTGGTAACAAAATCCACACTATAAAGCCTATCATTCTCGTTAACAATTGTATCATTTTCAAGTGTCATGTAAAAACATCACAAATGAATAGACTGTGATACGCACCTATGGGTTAGGGCATGAAATCGACGGAGGACAGCTTTGTGAGGGTTCAGCCCTAACGTCGGCATTACATATTTATATCCCGACACCATGTATGATGTATGTGAGGTGGATGCAAATGAAAAACACTCTTGTTGAGCAAGCAGTAAACATGGTGTCCGAAACTGAGAAAAAAACGCCGTTGAAGGAGCAATCCGGTGCAACGCCGACATCCGCAGTAATGATAAACGGTCTTCGAATTGAAAATGTGGTGTTCTGTTTGGATACCGGGAAAGAAAAATATCTTTTCCAAACCGAGGATGAAGCAATCGAGCAGCTCCGGAAACTTGATAAAAAAACCATCAACCCGGACAACTCCCAGATTGTGTCTGTGAATACCACTGGTAATACCTGGAAGCTCACCCCCGTACCCTGGTCACGGATCGCAATAAAACTGCTCTAACGCCATCGCTCTCTCTTTTTTTTTCATTTTCAGAAAAGGAGACATCTTCTCATCAGCTCAAGGTATGATACTGGACATGGTTCTTATCGAAGGCCTGTTTGATGAGGTCGATTTGTTCCCGTCCAAGCGTCTGGAACGTTATCACGATCCTTACATAGCCGACAGGGACCGCGGTCGTGCATCGGTCATGCGCGATGGTCTGAACGTTCGCTCCAAAGCTTGCTAGTATCTCCAGGATGTCCTTCAACGCTTTCGGTTTGTCTAACGCAGTGACCGCGATTTTCATGAGTTGTTTGGTGCGCATCATCCCCCGCTCGATGATCTGCGTGAGCAGTGAGAGGTTCACATTCCCGCCTGAAAGCACAACGACGACGTTCTTTTTCGGCATCACAACTTGTTTGCTCAGCAGAGCCCCAAGTCCGATAGCGCCCGCCGGCTCGACGATTAATTTCGCTCGTTGCAGCAGGAGATACAAGGCGTAGGCGATGTCCTCGTCGTTCACCGTGACAACCTCGTCGATATACCGTTCTGCGATCTCAAACGTGAGCTCCTTGGGTGTCTTCACCGCGATGCCATCCGCAATGGTGTTGATGCTCTGCAACGGTACAATCGCATGTTTCTCGAGGGACAACTTCATCGACTGCGCCCCTTCGGCCTCCACCCCGATGAGCTTCACCTTGGGTTTAAGCGTTTTCAGGGCGACTGCGATACCGCCGATGAGGCCACCCCCGCCGATTGGCACTAGCGCCGCATCGACCTTGGGCAATGTATCATAAATCTCCAGCCCGATGGTGCCTTGCCCTGCGATTACGTACGGATCGTTGAAGGCATGTACAAACGTCATGTGCTTCTTGACGCTATACTTCTTCGCAGCTTCCGCGGCATCGTCATAGGTCACCCCTTCCAGCACCACGGTCGCTCCATAGGATTTCGTCGCGATGATTTTGGAGGGCGGGGTGTATATGGGCATGAACACCACGCTTTTCACTCCCATGAGGGTTGATGCGAGTGCGACACCTTGGGCATGGTTTCCTGCGGACGCGCAGACAACACCGTCGTGTCGTTCCTTTTCTGAGAGATGCGCGATTTTGTTGTACGCACCCCGAATTTTAAATGACCCGGTTGTCTGCAGGTTCTCTTCTTTCAGGAAGACGTTTGCTTTCGTGAGATGGGAAAACGTCTTTGAATGCTCAAGCGGCGTGTGTCTGACCACGGGTGCGAGGATCTCGTACGCCTCTTTAACATCCTGAAGCTGAATCATCTGTGTTTCACCTCAGAGTAAAGCGTTCAAAAACTCTCGACCACTCATCCCTTCCCGAAGTCCTTTTTCTCTCGCACGGTCTGAGATTTCGGCAACGGACGCATGGAGCATATCGTCGAAGGTCTTGACACCGGTGACGCGCCCTGCGACATCCCCGAGTTTGTTGGCCGCGGTGATATTAAGATACCCGCACATCAGGTATCCATGAGTTGTAGTGATGATGAGGAGAGGCGCCTTTCCCAGGTCAAGGATGTACCCAGTGCCTTCACCATTTTTTAAGGGAATCGCCTGACTCCTCATCATTGATTCACCACCCCTCTCGCACCCCTTCTCTCCTCATGTTCTTTGATAAGCGTGAATGGAACACTTTTGTTATTTTTTCGTCTTGCGTATCCTGAACTCCCCCATTCCGACAGGGATGATCTCCAGGTCGTCCCCGTCTTTGATGTCATGCGCCTTCGCAAGTTGACTAGGTATGGTTATCACAAGGCTGCTTCCCACTACTCGTGCTTTCCGCGTTAGAGGCATAATCCCCTCCTGGCACTACTATGAATGTATATGTGAATATATATATGTTTCCATTTTTTCAAATATATCTAGAAAGGCCTCTAAGCATATATGGAACCTTAAAAAAATTGAGATAGCAAAGACAAAGGTAACGGTACTCCTTCCTGAGAGAATCCTCTAGGAAAAACCAAACTCTTATGAACGAACAGCACCTATGGGCGTGACGTGAGACCCTATGAAACTCTTTGTCGATACCGCTGATTTATCGGAAATCAAGGAACTTGCATCCTGGGGCATTCTTGACGGGGTCACCACCAACCCGACGCTCCTTGCGAAGAGCGGACACTCCCTCCAGGAGGTCATCGATGAGATCTTCGACTTGGTTGATGGCCCAATCAGCCTTGAGGTCGTCAGTGAGAATGCAAAGGACATGATCAACGAGGCCAAGGGGATTGTTCGAAAAATCCCGCAGAAACATCGAAAGAACATTGCAATAAAGATACCGATGACCCCTGAGGGTCTTAAAGCAACAAAAGCACTTAAAAAAGAAGGCATCAACACCAATGTCACGCTCGTCTTTTCCGCAAGCCAAGCGCTCCTCGCGGCAAAAGCAGGGGCGACGTTTATCAGCCCGTTCATCGGGCGACTCGATGACAATGGTCAGGTGGGCATGACCGTGATCGAAGAAATCATGGATATCTTCTGTAACTACGATATTGAGACCGAGGTCATCGTCGCTAGCGTCCGCCACCCTCTCCATGTCATCCAAGCCGCACGCCTCGGTGCGGATATCGCGACTGTCCCTCCTGAGATTATCCGCAAGATGGCGAAACACCCCTTGACCGATGCAGGTATAAAAAGCTTCCTCAAAGACTGGGAGAAAGTAAAAAAATAATCAAGTGACCACGAATGATCTTGTGCTATGCCAAAGGGCCGTTGAGTGACCTATGGGGTGGTTCATCATCTCTATCGCGCAGGTAGTGCAGACCCTTCTCCGTCAGCTTCACCTCGTTGTCAGAGACGTACTGCAGCATCTCGAGCTGGAGGAGCTTCTGGATCATCGTCTGCAGCTTTTGTTGAGAGATGTGCAGTAAAGTCATCGCGTACTCCACGTCAATGTCCCGTTCTTTGAGCATCTCTAAAAAAGCGTCATCCTGTGCTGTGACCTGTAGTATTGTCTGGACCATGGGCTTTCTGGCATCCCTGTTCCGAGTTTCTCCAACCCGTCGTACGTAATCCTCGATGAGCAAATCAAGCTGAATCGTATCAAGGAGGGCTCCCTGGCTATTGTATAACATACAGACATTATCATCGTACTTCCAGCTGGACACCGTCTCCCAGGAATACGACAGCTCTGGTTCTTCCTCTTGCTCAACGATGTGTTCAGGCTGTTGGAGTTCTCCATTCTGATGCTGCTGGTGTTGTAACTGTTGGATATGTTCTAGTTTCACTCCTCGGTCCCGCAGAGCATCGAGGATCTGGTCGCCCAGGTGCCCTTTGAGTTCGGTAATGAAGTACAACCCGACCTCGTCACTCGTCGTTTCTACCAGGTTCAGGTACATCACTTCGATGAGGGTCTCGACCGCGGTTCCCACGTTCTGTGGTTCGACAGTATCAAAAGCTGGAGCGATTGTCACCCTCACACTATCCTGTGACAGTAGATCATCATGAACAATGACATCGTTGAGGAAGCTGTAGGTTGGCCTTAGTTTTGAAAGCACGGACTGGATTACTTTTAGGGCGTGGCTGCCGAGGGTGCGCCTTCCCACTACTGCGAATAGCGCATCAATCACACGCTCCATAACAATAGAGTTTTGTATCGATTGCATCATCCCATCGATTCCGAATCGTTTTGTTCCTTTATAAAACCTTGTTTATCACACCTTATGCTTATATTATTTTTAGGTGGTGTTAGTTATTTATGAGGTGATTCCTTCCTAGACTATCTTCTATGACTTGTAGCGAGAGGCGCAGCTAATATGAGAGGACAGTCCTATCGAATGTTTCAGGAGAAATTACGAATAAACATTGTTTACTATGAATTTAATTTCAAATATCAAATGCTATCATCACTTTTATGTCAAGCATTGCCACGGTTTTTTTTGAGGCTCTTTACCTTCTGAGCTTTGTGATTCTGAAGCGCCACCTTAACGGAACTGGATCTTCCATAGCATAATAGCGTCTTCGTTATGATTCCCTGCATTATCATACGCAACGACCCGGAGTGTATATTGATACAATCCCTTTTCTGACCATACCCAATTATAGGGACTTTCGTTATCTGTGTATCTCAATTTCGTGTCTGTCCAAAACTCGACTCTATTCATTCCGGATTCGTTGTCATAGGCCTTGACGATGACATTGATTTTCCCAATCAAGATTGTCATAAAGAAAGGGAAATTCAAGTAAATGTCCTGGTAATTGAGGTTGATGTACCCTCGATAGGGGTACTCAATCGCAACAAAGGGAGGTGTCACATCTGTTCCCTGCATCGTCGTGAAATTCCAGATGGGACCCATGGCCTGATTGCCGTGATTGTCCCACGCAATGATTTGCCAGTAATAAGTGGTGTTATAAGCAAGTGTCGCTGGATTGTAGATGTTACTAGATTGATTATTGATTAGTTTTGGCGGAGGATTCGTGGTGCCGAAATAGACATCGTAGGTGACGGTATCACCGGGGTCTGGGTCTCCACCAGTCCATGACAAGACTGTTGAAACATTGACATTTGTAGCTCCTTCAGCGGGATGAGGATTGTGTGGGACATACGGTGGATTTTCCGCTTGATTTTTTGTTGTGAACACATACCACTTCTTGGTGTACAAACCACTCCCACTAGGATCGGTCGCGTTCACCCACACCTTATACATCGTACTGTACGAAAGACCAGAGAGAGCAAGCGATTTTGTACCATTCGACGCCCCAGTACCACCGGTCGTTTGTCCGTTACTACACTGGATCGTCCAAGAGAACAAATCACCTTCGGGGTCGTTGATTGGAATGCTCCACGTAAAACTCAAGGGTTCTCCGGTTGAGCCATTGGAGGGAGAAGGAGTCCCAAATACCGGGGGATAATCTGCTTCTGTCGTGAAATGCCATACAGGACCTATTGTGGACGCATCATGATTATCCCAGGCGACAATCTTCCAATAATATGTTGTTGAATATGATAGCATTGGATCGTATGAAGTCCCATTTTGATTCGTCACCCAAGGTGGAGAACTGCTTGTCCCGAAATATACACTGTAGTTTACCGTATCACCAGGGTCAGGATCACCACCATCCCAGACTAATGCCGCATTCAGATTCACATCGATACTTCCGTTGGTGGGATTCGGGTTGCTTGGGATATAAGGCGGTTGATTCGGTGTTGTTGTCGTGAAATGATAAACCCCAGTGACTGTATGATAGGTGTCATTCACCGCTACTTTCCAATAATAGAGCGTCCCGTTGGTTGATGCTTGTGTATATATCCAGCGATAGGTTCCATTATATACAAGTGTTTGTTCATTACTGGTCGAAAAAAACGCACTGGGATTGCTTGTCGTATTATATGTTGCCCCCATCCAGCTTGAGTTTCTTTCTATGTTGCTAATCCTGATCTCATCAATGGACCCAGCGAAATAGTTCGATGTGCCTTTGGATGCGATGCAGGCAGTGGAATAACTCCAATAGTCCGTCACCGTACCATTCTGCAATGATCCGTTATTGTACATCTTCTCTCTGTTACGAATACCGACGAGATAATGCCATGTTCCATCGTTTATCTTCGCATTCGTGGAAGCTGTCGCATGACTATCTGTTGCATTGGACATCGCTGCACTATCACGCAGAGCACTATATGTCTGAGTCAACAGCCATTTATTTGTAAAACCATTTGCTCCAGCAACAATTCGTCTATCAACAGAAGCACTCGTCGTGGTCTTCACCCATGCTTCTACCGTGATGTTCTTGCTGTCCCATGCTGCTGGTGTTCCGAAATCAACCTTCCCAGAGGTTCCACCGAAGATGAAGCAGTTACCAGCAATCCCCGGGGACGCGTAGGTGATGTCTGAGGTGCTGTTCGTCCCATTCACAGAGTTACACGTGGAGTCTTTGATCGCTTTCCCACTTCCTCCAGATGCTTCCGAGAGATGGTACACTGATTTGTAGTTCCCGTTCCAGGTGCCTATCTTGTTCTGCTGATTCGCACATGACGGGTTGCCGTAGTACATCCAAAGCTTTGTGTCGGTTGTTCCTGAGAGGTCAGTGATGTTCACCCAAGCCGCTAGATTCCCAGTTGCAGTAGTATATGATTCAATCTCATGGTTTAATTTTGTGGTGTTGTCGCTATATAGGACGAAGCAGATGTCGTTGCCATTGGATTGCGCATGAGCCCCGAGGTCAGAATCCGAGGCACGATAGATGAGGACAGGGAAGTTCACAAGGTCAACTGTTCCCACTTTCGTATGATTAATGGTAATTAATTTTCTGTACTTCCAAAAAGAATTGTACCAGTTTTTACTACCATTTGTTTGACGTAACATCCAACTTCCTGTGTTGTTTTCATACCAGGATACTGTCATTCCTTTACCATTGGAATGATTCACGGTGATGTTGCACTGTGGTCCAACATTTATATCAATCGAACCATTGGTTGGATACGGATTATAGATCGTTATATTATCGGTGGGTCTCTCTTCACAGATTGCAGTCACATTATGACTTTTCATATCAATAACCCTGATATCAATCCTATCGTTACTTATGTTTATCTGCCAGTTATTCCCACGATTACCAGTATTATTTCCTAATCCTTTTTCATCAATGAGTAATAAGTCATCACGGTCTTTCGATTTAGAATTAGGAGATGAACTTGTATTGAATGCTGAAATGATTCCTGATCCGACAAATAACAGTATTATTCCTGTAACTAAACCTTTCGTCCACACATTTTTTCGCATAATCCTTTGCCTCCCTTAGCACACAGGTTAATAACTTTTATCCTATAGCTTTATTTAAATGTTTGGAAATAATGAAAATTGGAGGGTAAGTATTGACACGGTTCTGACTTATGTTTTGGTGTGAAAACAAAAAAAGATGATATGATAATTCTTGATTACAAAATGTTATACTAATGTGTTTATATAGGTTACAAAAACTTGCTCCAACCTCCTTATAATAAATTTTTTTATTCTCAAGTCCCGGTGATAAAAAATGGAAAAAAATATTGAAAACCGAGGAAGAATTGGAGGCAAGTATCGAAACCAGGCATCACGGCGCCAATCGCTCTGCAAAGGGGATGAATCATGAAGAAAATAGTTGCAGTAATTCTCGCGATGCTTCTGAGCGTCAACGTCGTGCTCATCTCAAAAACCGTGACCGCAGACGAACCAGTCTTTCACGATGACTTTGAGGCTGGATCAGCCGCGTGGACCTACGTAGACGGCTCATTGAGTTTTGCAGGAACGCAGCAAAGCGTGGTGTACGAAGGCACATCATCGTATAAAATGACAGGGACGATTGATTCGAATGGGGCGTACGCAGGAAACTATCAGCGCGGACTCTACATCCCTGTGATCCCTGGCACCGAATTTACATTTGCGTACATGTTCCCTAGCAAAAAAGTCTCATATGTGGGGTATATTTTGACATTCAGTAATGGAAAGATCGGGTACTATATCTCATTGTTCAGCGGGAATTTCGTGAACATCAGCTCCGTATATCTCCTGCAGTATGCTGGCGAATCAGTAAACGCTTGGCATGCCCATACAGTAGATGTCTATGGTAATTATAAGCAGGCGTTCGGGAACGTCCCGCAAGGGTTACACATCACTGCGGTCACGATGATGATGGGTGATCCGTACTACACCCATAAAACCCAGACCGCATACTTTGACGATATCCGTATTCTCATTCAAGGAAACTGCCCCCCAGCGTCTGATTTCACCGAAGATTTCGAGACTGGGTCCGACGGGTGGTCATACTTCGATGGGTCTATAGGCTCTGCGGGGACCCAGCAGAGTGTCGTGTACGAAGGAATTTCCGCCTATAAAATGACGGGTACTATCGACTCGAACGGAGCGTACGCGGGGAACTATCGACAGGGGTTGCACATCCCAGTCACTTCAGACACGCAATTCAGCTTCGCATACGAGTTCCCAAACAAAAAGGTGGCGTACGTTGGGTACTACCTGGTGTTCAATACTGGGAAACTCGGATACTATATCTCAAAGTTCAATGGGAATTTTATTAACATCAGCACGGTCTATCTCCTGCAGTATGCTGGGGAGTCGGTGAACACCTGGCATGCCCATTGTGCAAACGTTTACGAGAATTATCTGAAGGCTTTTGGAAGTATCCCTGGAGGCTTGTACATCACAGGGATTTCCATGATGATGGGTGACCCGTACTACTCTCACAACACGCAGACCGCGTACTTCGATGGCATTAGCATCAAGAAATCCGAGTTCTCCGAGGATTTCGAGACCGGATCAGACGGTTGGGCCTACATTGACGGTTCCCTGATTTATGCCGGAACCCAACAAAGCATCGTGTATGAGGGTGCGTCTTCCTATAAGATGACAGGAACCATTGACTCGAACGGAGCGTACGCGGGGTACTATCAGCATGCGTTAAACATCCCGGTGACCCTTGGCTTAAAGTTTAATTTCGCGTACGAGTTCCCAAGCAGGAAAGTCTCGTATGTAGGGTATATCTTGATGTTCAACACGGGGAAGATAGGGTACTATATCTCGCTTTTCAGCGGGAATTTCGTGAACATCAGTACCGTGTATCTGCTGCAATACAAGTACGAGACTGCGAACATTTGGCATGCACATACCGCGGATATTTACGCGAACTATCAACAAGCCTTCGGTGGCGTCCCTAAGGGACTGTGCATCACAGGGATTTCCATGATGATGGGCGACCCGTACTACTCTCACAACATGCAGACCGCGTACTTCGACGGAATTAGCATTAAAAA
>DATKKD010000047.1:0-56003 GCA_035543435.1 Thermoplasmatota archaeon | reverse complement strand
TTTTTCACTTTTTTCATGTTGACCAAACACAACCTGTATACGTTTTCCTATTATTAATTATAACTTTTTATTTTTCTAAAAAAAATATTTATAATAAATTATACGACCAAATCAACCAAAATTATAAATATTGAAAACGTTTCTGATTTTGTAAATATTAGGTGAGATGACTATGACAGCATATTGTGAAATTTGTGGTGAAGAGTTAGATCCTGAAGAGGAAGAAGAGGGTATCTGCGAAAATTGCAAAGCTACTCAAAAACAACGATATACTCCTGAAGAAGAGGACAAATACGATCCAGGTATAGCCTGATATCAGGACAATTAATATCTCTTTTTTTTAATATGGCAAATTACTAAAATGGAAAAGTTATTTCTCCTGTGGCCTGCGGATGTGATCTAGCGGTTATGATTAGGGCCCTCCAAGCCTTCAGCCCGGGTTCGAGTCCCGGCATCCGCACCTATTGCAGGGGTAGCCAAGCCTGGCCAACGGCGCAGGACTTAAGATCTTATCTTAAAATAAAGGGTTCGATGAGACATCCTGTCTCGCAGGAGTCCGAGGGTTCAAATCCCTTCCCCTGCACTTTTTTCTTATTTTTCCAGGTGAACCATGCCATAATACTAAAAAATGATTTGAACTCCTAAATACCGGTACAAATTACACGGGGAAGATTTTAAATAGAGAAGAGGTCTTTAATTTTCATATAGGGGCAGGAAATAGATGAAGAAATGGTTGGCGGTTGGAATCATTCTCTTGTTCATTGGGACAGCAATCATTCCATCAAATGGACAAAAAATAGATAATATACCCTTACAGCAACGACGGTATCAACAAGCCTCGGAATACGCTTATTATACAAGTTACTCTCTCGAAGAAAGGCTTGAGTACGAAAAAAGAATACCTATAATCCTCGAACATATGGACCAGTTAAATCCTCAAAGTGTTTGTAAGAATGAATTGCATTATGAATCTACTCAAATTCGTAATCCAATACAATCCTCGGAGCTTTTAAATTCCTCATGGCCCATGATGAGTCATGATACCCGTCATACTGGCACAAGTCCCTATATTGTTCCACAAAAAACGGATAGTGTAGAGAAATGGCGATTTTATGGTTCTGATTTTGAGGGTGGAGCATGCATAGACCAACAAGGTCGTATTTATTTTGGAGAATATTGGTGTGATTATTATGCACTCTATCCAAATGGAACGTTGATATGGAAATTGACAGACCTTAGTGGAGCAATAACAACGACCCCAGCAATAGACCAAAATGGCATTCTTTATTTTGGAACTATCTGGGGAATGCCGAATTATTTTTACGCTGTGTACGCGAGTAATGGAACCATAAAATGGAGCTATTGCACAGGGAATGATGTAGATTCATCAGCAGCGATAGGCGCCGATGGAACCATTTACTTTGGTGACTGGAATGGTTATGTCCGTGCCATGAACCCTAATGGAACAGTGAAATGGCAATATAAGACGAATGCATGTGTTCTTTCATCCCCAGCCATCGGTCCGGATGGTACAGTATATTGTGGAAGCCATGACCACAATCTTTACGCATTTTACCCAAATAATGGGACCGTGAAATGGAGTTTTTTAACAGGCAATTGGGTCCGAGTTGGTCCATGTGTCGAGGAGGACGGAACAGTCCACTGTGTCTCCCTTGATGGTAACCTCTATGCAATTTATCCAAATAATGGAACGATGAAATGGAAAATTGATGTTGGAGCCGGGACGCACCCAACTATTGGGCCAGATGGAGCTATCTATGCCGGCGATAGTAGTCTTTATTCAGTGTACCCAAATGGGACGATTAAATGGGTTTATACTCCGGGAAATTATCGATATATCTATGGTTCTACGCCCGCCCATACAGCAGATGGGACCACCTACTTCGGTACATCTAATTGGGATGATCAATCCCATGGTTATATGATTGCTGTAAACTCAAATGGTACAGAGCGATGGGAAAAACATCTAGGTATGTGGATAGAGTCTCCGACCGCGATAGGACCAGACGGGACGCTCTACATCGGGGATGAATCCTATGGGGGTTATATGCATGCTTTCGGTCGAGGTCCTTTAAACATTAATGCAAATGGCCCTTATACTGGCTATTATGAAACTGTTATTCAATTTGGTGGCACTGTATATGGCGGTTTACCACCTTACGCATATAACTGGGATTTCGGGGATGGTTTCTCCTCGAACCAGCAAAGCCCAAGCCATAACTATACGTCCGTCGGGAACTTTACTGCAACTTTCACTGTCACCGATAGTGAAGGGAACCAAAGCAGTGATACTGCTCGTGTTTCTATAAGTTACAAACTCCCTTCTGTCTCAATCACGAAACCAAAAAATGGGATTTATCTGCTTAATATCAGGGTTTTTTGGTTGCCAAAGCGATGCATCACAATCGGGCCAATAACTATCAAGGCCCAAGCCAGCCAAATTCCACTCGGCATCAACCATGTCGAGTTCTCCGTCGACGGTTCCCTCAAAGCAACCGATACCGATGCACCATATGTCTGGACTTGGATGACTCCTTCATTTTCCAAACATACTATTACCGTGATTGCTTATGATAACTCAGGGAAAACCATACAGGCAAGTATAACAGTATGGAAGTTCTTCTGATAAGTTACACTGTCAATCCTTGTCGTACTGGTAAACTGGGGTTCAAATCCCTTCCCCTGCACTTTTTTTTCGTTTCATCAGGGATGATTTCGACCTAACAAATGTTTAAATAACCAAAGAACCTCTTTTTTCATAAGGTTAAAAAGATGGATGGAGAACAAAAAAGGAACCGTTGGTTGATTGTAGCTATTAGTTTCTTTGCTGGAATTGGATTAATGAGTATCTTTAATATTATCAAAACAACTTATAATCAGCATCCTATTCAATATGATTGGATTATGCTTGCAGTTTCGATAATAATAATGTCTATATGTCTATTATTTCTTACTATATTTAAGAAGACTAAATTGCCGTATCAAAGGCTCCTGGAAAAATAATATAATTGCTTGGCAACAGGGGAATTGACGTTAATTTTACGATAAATGAAGAGGGAAGCCAACCATTTATGGTTTGGGAGAAATACCCTTGTCCTCCAATTCTTTCAAGTGTTTGTTCTCTACTAATCGGTCTGCAGCAGGTGCAACAACGCTTACAATAGCGAAAATAATCGTACCTTCCCTTGTGTATTGTCTGATTATTCCCATTATTGCTGTTATGATTATTGCATAGAGCAACGTATTTGTTACATGTCTTTTCCATCTATATTTCAAATTAGCACCTCATTAATTTGCAATTTCAAAACAATTAATTACATATTAAATGACTCTTTTTTATCAACGGGAGAAAATCATATTTTTTAATATGAAAGTGGCGTTCAAATCCCCCCCTGCAATTTTTTATTAGATTCAAAGGGACACCATAAGATAGTTTTATGGTAAGTTAAGAGATTATTATTAACAGTAAAAAAATGATGAAAATAAAACCAAAGCAAATAGGATCTATTTTACTCTGTATTCTCATAGGTACTACCCTCATTAGTAGTATGTTTATTTTAGATGCTTCAGGTAAGAACACTAGTTTGGGTTTAATAAAATGGGGAAATTTGGGAAATACATTTGCACCCGTTATTTTTCTGATAGCATCATTTATGATTGGAGTGGGATGTGGGGCATTAGTAATTTATCTAACAAAAATCCAAAAAAGTGTTCATATTTTTTTGACGAGTTTATTTGTAGGTATTATTACTTTATTTTTTTATGCTATCATTACACTTTTAGCAAATTGGGACTATCTAGTCGCCCCAAGAATGCAACATTACGCATGGGAGGGTATAATGGGTTATATCGGTGATGCGTTATTTCTCATAATCGTAGTGCTATTTGCTTTTGGAATTTTTATTTTACCCGGTTTTATTGTTGGAGGCGCCATCCAATTTTTATATAAAAAAGTAAAACTTCAAAAGAATCTTAAATAGAAAAGAGAAAATCATCTGTCAATCCTTATCGTACCGGCAAATTGAGGTTTAAATCCCTTCCCCTGAACTAATGAATCGTGATGAATTTACTTGCAAATTTGTGATCCCTTCCCCACAAGAACATATAAAATAAATACTTTTATTTAAATGATAGGCATTAGCATGGAAATTGGAGTTCTTCATAGTAGGTAAACCCTTTTTTCTCGGTTTTAGATCTTTTTTATATTTCTTCATGGTTCTTTCTATAAAATTCCATCATATGGACAATCTGGCTGCTGATAGGTCGATGTTCCTTTTTCGCTAATTTTTTTAGTAGTCCGATATCTTCCACATGAAGACTTATCGTTGTTCTCTTTATCATTGGATTCTCCCCCGGACATTCTTAGGTTTTCATTCGGACGAATATTATGCAAAGTTAATTAATGTGCATATAATTTATATAACCTTGTGCATAACTATAAATACTATTATGCGTTATGGAAACTCCTGATTGTATCAGTGCGATGGAAACACAACAATTCAGAAATAGGGAGAAGGAAATACCAAGAGAGAGCGAAGGTTTCTTTTAATGACACTTCCCAGCAAATATCTTCCAAACCTTCATCTCTCTAATACTCTGTTGTACCAAAGATAAAAGTAGTTAGGATTGAAAAGGATGCGGGGGAATTATTTTTCTTTGCGTTGTTTTTTATAGATTTCCATCATGTGAACGATCTGGCGACTGATAGGTCGATGTTCTTCTTTCGCTATTTCATGCAGTTGTCTGATTTCTCCTTCTGTGAGGCTTATCGTTGTTCTTTTTACCATGGGAATCGTATCGCCATATTCTTCATTCATTTTTAAATATTTCTAAATAATAATGTATAACAATGAATCAAAATGAATTATTTTTACATATTGTTATTAATTTAAGCATACATTTAAATACTGTTATGCAATACGTATGTCGTTGATTGTTGGGGGAACTTGAAACACAATCCAAGTCAACAACCTTTAACACTCAGATAAAACACTAAGGGATGAGGGATTCTCTTTTAAAAATGCATCCCATCCTAATCACTCTCCTCTCCCCCTCGTCCCTTCCCATCCCTCCAATGATATACACTTCAGATAAACAAATAACAGAGGGGTTTGCAGAACCAATTATGAAAATCTCTATCTGACCGTACATCCCTGATACATAAGGAGAAATAAAGATGGTACATGTTCCACCATTGCATGAAAATGATGTATTCAATAAACTCGAAACTCCCTGAGATTATCGAACTTCATCCGTTATTTGAAGAATACGATTTTATAGCAAAAATTGAAGCAGAAGATTATGAAAGCATCGGAGAAATCGTTATTCATAAAATTAGAACAATACATGGTATATTATATACCTCGACAGTAACAGGGCTAAAATTCCATTGCAACAACTGATCCAAAAGAATGATTCATTTTAATCTTGAAACAGGATTCTCGGAGTATATTCTAAAGAACAATGAAACCTAGACAAATACATGATTATTTTCAGTCACGTTTATCCTCAGAGATCCTTTCAATCCTCTTTGAATTACAAATTGGACAAATCGATAAATCTGATAACTCATCAAAATATGTTCCACAACTTTTACAACGCCACTTCATTTTGGTATCTTCCATACAATCCTCTTATAATAATTTTTCCTTTAATGGAGATTTTCAGTAAAATTGAAAAATAAAAAATCAAGTGGTCATTTATTCATCAGGATTAGAGTATCGTCGACCAAAGTCATCTTTTTGTTTTTGCGTTGTGTAAACAATCCTTGTCTTAGGATCATGAAATTCATTGCCGCAATCGTGACATCTATATTTAGGCGACTTTCTTTTTCTGATGGTAACCTTCTTACTTTTACATTTTGGACATACCGCAACAAAATCCTTAGCCATTTGAAGAAATTTATTATGAGATCGTTCAACAAATTCATCTTTTTCATTTATCAAAATACAATCACCGATACCTTAGTTTAAATGGTTATCCAGTAAATGTACCCCATGTTTTTATGGGTGTCGTTGACATGAACGGGCTAATGATATTTTTTTCGTTAATTACGTTACTGGATTGAATGTCTACACGGTTGAGATTCTATTTTAATCCAAAGATTACAAAACCATTTTTGTAGCAACGGGTCATTTGAGATATTTTTATTCCATGCCTCTTGGATGTCAATCTTGGATGATTCTGCGTTGAATGAATCCGAAAGACAAAATGTTCTCCATCGTTCCATGTCTTTGTCTATCTTCTCAAAACATTTCCCGCAAACCAAGAATCTTATCCCTAAAGCAGGATGACGATACCTTTGTAGAACACCTAATTCCTTATCACATTCTTCACAACATACCATGTCATTTCTCCTCCTTTAAAAGAGATTTTGACGATATGATCGCCCTTGCTATTTCGTATATCTTACCGTTTTTTTCTAGCGTTAAATGCGAAACTAATCCACGCACTTCGTAAATATTACTCGTCTAAAGTCACTTGTTATTAAAGCTTGAAGATGTTTTCGATTCCTCAGGTTCGTCTCCTTATCGACGTGCCTAAACTCGTTATCCGCTATGATTGATCTCACCCACGCTTTCCTATGTGTGTTGGATAAAAGGTGTATGCGGGATGTAGTATATATCATTGTGTATTGAGGCATATAAATGCGTAAAATTATTACACATTTATGTAAAACAAAGTTCTTAAAAATACTTCTTTAAAATCAATAAAAATATGGAGAAAAATACCGTAAGGTGTTCATCGTAAAAATGCTTGTATCAATTCTTTTTATGATTTTAGGAGGTTGTATTCAACTTGTATATCCTTTCTCTCTCCTCAAGCTGTTTTTTCAATCTCGCAACATTGAGACCGTCATACACATCGAGTGTTTTTTCAGCAACCTTATCCCAAGTAAAAAGTTCAATTTCCTGCCTCCCATTCTTTATGAGTGCTTTACTTAACGATTCATATCGTAATACCGATATGATCTTGTTTGCTATCTCGTCAGCATCCCAGAAATCAACCTTTAAACAGTTATGGAACGTCTCGCAGACGCCTGCGGTTTTCGAAGCAATCGTGGGAGTACCTGCAGAGATCGCCTCCAAGGCAGTGATGCCAAAAGGTTCACTCACTGAGGGCATCACATACACACTCGCAATACCATAGATATGTTTCATTTCATCATCAGTAAGACGATCCGTAAAAATTACCCTGTTCGAGATGCCCAACTCAACAGCCTGATTGATTAACTGAGGGAGTAGATCACCGGCACCAGCGACTACAAATCGAACACCGGGTTCAAATTCTGTCACTTTCTTTGCTGCGCGGAGAAACACCTCAGCACCCTTCTGAATGGTCAGGCGACCTAAAAACAAAACAAGTTTCTGCTTCTCTCCTTCAGAGATCGGGTACACCGCGTTATAAATGACAGTGATCTTCTCAGGATCTATCCCGTATTTTTCAATCATCGTTCTTTTCGTAAATTGACTCACCGCGATAATTTTATCAGCTTTTTCCATTCCTCCTCGTTCAACATCAATGAACCATTGATTGGGATGAAGCCAGCCACATCGGTCATACTCCGTTGAATGAACCGTAAGAACCAAAGGAATGTCCAGAAGATCCTTTAGCGCGATACTTGCTTGAATCGTAAGCCAATCGTGACAATGAATGATGTTATACTTACCTTTCACTCTCGCAACAACTAACGCATTATAACGAGCAACAGCTTCAAAGAACTGGCCAGATATTTCATTGCTTTGAGGACGATCATAGGGAAAAACTGTGGTCTCACCCACCTCTTTAATCACCAAATTACAAGAATCACTTTTTGCGCCATGTTTCGTTTGAGGCATATAAAAATCTACTTTCACACCCATATTACAAAGACTTCGAGTCAGTCCATAACAATGGGTACCTAACCCGCCTACCGTAAATGGTGGATACTCCCAGCCAATCATCGCCACTCTCATGTTCTTGATCGCTTCCAAAAAATTCCTTATTTCAAAAGAGGCAATTCACTTCTCAAATCTCGCTTTGTAATAATCTTCGTCAAATGTGTGATGTCGATTTCGAAACTTCTTATTACTTTCGTTCTCAAAGGTTGAAAATTCTTTATCGATTTTCATTGATTTCACATGTCCTTTCTGAAATTAGTCGGATGACAGCGGTACGTAGTAGGGAGTATATATCATTGTGTAGAAAGACATATAAGTATGCAAAATTATTACACCTTTGTGTATGCAATGCAAAAAAGGATACGAATGAATATATCATTAACAAAGCAAGAAAATGAACTCATCAAAAAACTCGCGAAGGAAGAAGAGAGACCATACAGCAGACAAATAGTTTACATGACGAATTTCTATATAAAGAATAATAAATTAAGCAGAAAAATGGAGTGAACTACATGAAATATATCTGTAATCAATGTGGTAATGTTTTTCAGGCCGATGACATAACCATGCATTATACGACAGGTAATAACGGATTAGAAATCGTTGCTATTTGTCCGTCGGATTTAGAGAAATACCTAGAGAAAACAAAAGCAGCTACTAATCAAAAAGAAGATGATTTTGAAAGGAAAAAAATGAAAATGAAATGGTAATTTCATAGGAAAGAGACTTGAACTTGAATTTGAAGTCTCTCCCCCCTGCACTTTTTCTCCTGTAAGATAATTATTAATACATGAACTAAGATTTACTTTTAGAGGGAGGAAGCAAAGTGCAGGAAAAAAAGAAAATCTTTGCAATACTTACTATAACACTACTTCTCACAGTATCGTGTTTGCCAACAATCTCTACGGCAACCCAACACCACTCATCGGTCCAAATGACCACGGTGGCATACGGTTTACAAAATGATAAACCGAAGACCGTCTCACTCACCGACTATCAATACCAACAGTTCGAAGAGTACTGCAACAACTTCCATACAAGACTCACACAGGCAACAACCCAACAGGAAGTCATGCTCCTCTTCAAAGAAGCGGTTGGCGTCCTCCATAGCTACGACCTTCTCCCCGCAGGTATGACCCTGCCTCAGGCACAGCACATGGTCGAACGCCTCGCCCAGATCTCACAACGAGGAAACACCCAAGCAAACATCTACCATTCACAGACCGGCAACCACTTCTGCCTCATTACGGGGCACACAACGCAAACATGGTTTACTTCGCCTCTGTACGCCTCCCTGTTTGCCCTCTTGTGGCTCCTCCAAAAACACGACACCCTCGTCTTCCTCCTCTTCGCCGTAATAATGATGGATGACCTCGTCAATCAATTCATTCCCCTAGCTCCCTTCGACGTTATTAGCTTCGGTGAAGCATGGACGGATAGTTGGGAAGGACAATGGCACGACGCCTATTCAGAAGGCTGGGTCCATACCTTCGGATTTGGCGGCGCTCATGACTGGAACGGAACATTCAAGGGAGCCCTCGCCATCGACATCCCCGGAGGCAGCCACCTGTACTCTGATCTCTACCCAGGCGCCACCGGTTTTATCGGTATTAAAACCGAATCACTGTACAGATCCTCCTTTTACCTCGGTCTTGCTTTAAACGTCCAACTCAATAATGTCAGTACTGCAAACTGAAATCACAAAAAAACATGGCCTGTATTATCATCCTTACTTTGTTAAATGTCAATATTTAAATTACCAAACTGGTGATGACAGTAGAACTCTTTTTCTGAAAAAAATACGTGTACACCCAATCCCTCATCGATGGGTTCCTATTTGGTAATTATATTTCGTACGGGACTTTTAATTAGACCACACACCATAACCCCTGATTCGCAGGTGTTGTGTTAGCTGTGTTTCGATCCTCTCAGCTTCTTCACGAGTGGCTATCGGATTGAAACGCTCATACAATCGGGGACAAAGACCCAAGCCAAATTGTTTCACAAAAGAGTTACCCTTATAGCCGCTTTTATGTTGCCAGAAACGAATCTCGGGCGGATGGCTACTCTGACCAACATAATAACAAGGGAGATCTTCTCTCATATGTGGATTACGATCCTTAAATTTACGAGACCTCGCCACCGCATCATCAAGCCTAATCACATACACATAATACTTCATAACCGAAACCAGGATGCCCTATTCCATCATCACCCATGAGTACGATTATCCAAAGCCTTGTTCTATTGAGACAATTTTTTCAAGGTTTTCAGGTAGACGTTTTTCACGCCGTTGTTCTTCTCCTTCTGAACGATCTGAGAAAACAACGCGAGCAGTTCTTTCCGCTTCTTGGTATTATACAGCGCAATTTGCGACAGCGCATACGCGGCACACCAACGGACCACGGTGCTGTCATCCTTCGTGTTGAGTAATAGGTGTGGGATCGCCAACACGACTTCATCAGGGAATTGCTCTGCCATGTTCCCGATCGCTTCAGGGATGCCCCATTTCACCCGCGGCACAGGATAGTTAATGTACCCGACAAGGATGTTCATATAGGGTGCGAGAATCTCAGGTTTTTCCTCTGCGACGTGTTTCATCACGTCCGCGCACACACCCTTTTCGACATCGGAAGCTGATCGGAAAAACTTGATGAATTCGTCATCGTTTATCGTCCCGTCGCACACCACCGCAACGAGCTTCGCTTGCTTTTCTTTGGGCTTCATCGATGATTTCAGGATGTCCTGGAGCACGCCCATGACAGTCGTATCGTCACCTATGTATTAATCATTTTTATGTGTAGCGCAGCTCCTCATCTCCAATGAATCGGGTCGCTCTCCTCAGCACAACAATTTTGGTCTGTCTATTGGCTCTCTTCGTACAAACCAAAGACGTTGCCTTCGGTGTCCTTGAACGTCGCCCACCAGCCCCACTCGCCCATCTCGGTCTTCGACTGGATGATCTTCCCGCCGTTCTTCTCGATCATCTTACAAACCTTGTCGATCGAGTCGACCGTGATGTAGTTTATGAATGGTTCCCCTGGCTTATCGCGCTTTACCAGACCACCGTTGATCGCCCCTGGCTCCTTTGGGGTCCATTCGTCATCACCGACCTCGGAAGTCATGACGAACCAGTAGTCGCTATCCTCGTCGTATTTTTCGATCTTCCAATCGAAAATCGCCTCATAGAACTTCTTGGCTCTCTGCATGTTGTCTGCTGGGATCTCAAAATGTGTGATCGGATTTTTCATGATCATTCACCTCCTCCTTATCAGGATGCTTGAGTAAATAAAGATGATTAAAAAATACATGCAGATTTATTATATTTTAGTTTGAAGGTCGATCACAATGTCCTTTTGTTGGGCTCGCTTCATCCAGAAGGTTTAAGAAACAACACCACTTTATACATTAGGGGGATAAACCATGAACAACAAAAGAACACACGACACGCGCCTTTTCGCCAGCTTTTTGATAGCGATTCTCTGCATCATGACCCTGGGCTCCTCGATCACTCAGAACAGCCTACACGCAGTTAAGGTTCTCACGACCAGTCAGATCACCTTCGTGGAGAAATCCACAGGGCTTAATGACCCGGCCAAGGAAGGCGGCAACACCGAGCTTGAACTCTTTGATGTCAACCAAGACGGCAACCCCGACATCATAAGCGTCGGGGACCACGGCAACCCGTACATCAACACCCAGGAACACGGCATCATGGTCTACCTCAACAATGATGACGGCACCTGGACCGTCCATCAAGACGGTGACTTCGGGTACGGTGGCTGCGCGCTCGGCGACCTGAACCTCGACGGCCACCCGGACATCGTCTGGGGCATCCACCATAACTATGGTTCTACGGGCTATGGCGATACTCTTGTCGGCGCCGCGCTCGGCGACGGTACCGGTACTGCCTGGACAGGATGGGCGACAGGACTTGGGTCCGGAGGCGAGACCTACGGGATGTTTAACATTGACCTCGCGGATTTCAACAACGACGGCCTCCTTGATATCATTGTTCAATCCTTCGGCTACGGGAACGGGTACCATGTCTACAAGAACAACGGGGACGGCACCTGGACACACCGATGGACTGACGCTCTTGGGAACACCAACAACGACCTCAAAGCCTGCGACATCAATGCTGACGGTAACATGGATTTCGTCGGCACCAAAGCCAACACGTACGTATACCTCGGTGACGGGGCCTTCGGATTCACGCTTACCCAAAACGGACTGCCCAGCGCGGTCGCGTTAGGGCTGGACCGCGGTGACGTCAACGGTGACGGCTGCGACGACCTCATCATCGCCTATGACAACCTCGGCGTCCGCTGCTACCTCTTCGACAAAGGAACCAGCTCTTGGACCTCAGCCTCCACAGGTCTTCCTACAACGGGTGATTATAATGTCCAATGCGGTGACCTGAATGGTGACGGCTCCCTCGACATCCTCGCCTACAGCGGGACCACCGCCCATGTCTATCTCGGTGATGGCACGGGGAACTGGATCTCGGATGCGACCTTCATGGTCGGCTCCCCGGGCGACTATTCAGCGTTACGCATCGATGGTGACTTCGACCACGACGGTCGTGAGGACGTCCTCATCCAGATTGACCAAGGGAGCTGGCCGTCGGAGCTGAACACCCTACGCGCCTTTTCCCCCTGGAGCGAGCCCACGACGCTGTCAGTGCACGTGAAATCACCGCATGGCGGTGAGACCTTCAAAGGGAACTCTGTTCGTGACATCCGATGGCTTTCCGCGATCCCACCAGCCCAAGGCGCCTCGCAGGTTGATTTGGAGTTGTCTTTGAACGGCGTCTCTGGACCATGGATTACCCTCGCAAGAAATATCCCGGACGACGGCCGGTATCAATGGAGCGTCCCTGGAACTAGTTCCTCTCATTGTCGCATCAAAGTTGTTGTACATACTGCTTCATCATCCGCCGAAGCGATCTCCCCTGCGGATTTCACCATCATCGGGGGTTGCATCGCGGACGCGCATGGGCCCTATGCTGGGAAGGTCGATGTCCCGGTGCAGTTCACTGGATCCGCGCAGAACGGGGTGCCCCCGTACCATTTCCATTGGACGTTCGGTGACGGGACATCCTCCGAGGACCAGAATGTATCACATGAGTATGTTGATGCGGGTAACTTCACCGTGGTCCTGAAGGTCACGGACGAGGAAGGTGCGACCGCGTTCGATGCCACGTGGGCCTTGATTTCAATGAACAACACCGCACCTGAGACGCCGCTGATCACGGGACCAGCGAAGGCGAAAACCGGGACACCCGTGACCTACACGGTGTCGTCCGCAGATCCGGAGGGTGATGCCGTGTTCTATCGCATTGACTGGGGGGATAATGCGAGCAGCGGGTGGCTTGGGCCGTACCCCTCGGGATTATCTATAAATCAGTCGCACACCTGGAACAACAAAGGAGTGTACACTATTCGATGTCAGGCAAAAGACATCTATGGGAATGAAAGCGCCTGGGGGACTCTCAGAGTCACCATGCCGCTGTCGTATGAACTACCCGGTGGTCGATTCCTCGAGCGGCTGCTGGAGCGGTTTCCACATGCATTTCCATTCTTACGGTTTCTTCTTCACTGAACAGGACTCTTTTAAATGAGACCAGCCGGTGACAGAAACGCAATGCCACCGAGACATCTACTGAAAAAAAAAGACCGTGGAAGCCATTTACTTTGCGAGCGACAGATGGCGACTCTCTGTTCAGATGCGCCCTGTCCTATACATCAAGACGAGGAGAACAATGACGACGAGGGCAAGGATGATGGGAGCTAAGACCCACCAAGTGAACGCGGAGCCTTCGCTTTTCTTGAGAGCTGTTGCAGGACCTAACACACTGATGGTGTTGGTTTCTGGATTGTACACATGATCCATGACACCGTCTCCGTTGAAATCGAGCAGGTATGTTCCATTAGACCGTCCCTGCATCGTCGACGTTTGCCCGGTAGAGTTGCTGAAGAAGGAATCAAGGACACCGTCGCCATTTGTGTCGATGACATACCCGTACCCTTCGACCGGGGTCGCATCAATCGGAAGGGTGACGGTGGTGTTCGTTGATGAAGCGTTGTTCTGATCCTTTACGGAGACGTCGATCAGAAAGACCCGATTGGATGCCCAGGCGTGCGAAAGCATAAACGTCGTGCCGCTCGCAAGCTGCGACGACACGTTCATGGTTCCATCGCCCCAGTCGACAGAATAGCGAATGGCATCACCGTCCGGGTCGATGGAGGTGAAGCTGAAGGTGTAGGGAAAGTTCTTGGTGCCCGCGGTCGGTCCTCTGACTGTGGGCTGTATCGGAGGTCGATTGACCGGTGTCGCGGTGATGGTTGCTGTAGTGGTGTTCATCCCCACATTACCTCCGGCGTCGAACACTCGCAGGGTGACGGTGAATGTACCAACGAAAGGATAGATGTGTGTCAGCGTTGCACCGCTGTTGTTATGCCAGGTGTCTCCCGTAGCGAACCGCCAGTCATACCGAACGATAGAACTATCAGCATCGTAACTCGCCGAGCCGTTAAAGACGATCACCGTGCTCACAGCACCTTGGTACGGACCACCTGGTCGTGAGACAGGCAGAGAGGTATCGATTGGACCACCACCGGGACCAGGGCTACCGCCCGCGCCGCTCTGCGTGGTCGCAGAGGCACTCACGTTCATCGTCGACCACGTTGAAATGGTCTTATTGAAACTCCACGCACGATAGAAATACAAGGTTCCCGGGGACAAACCTGAAGAAGCACAGGTGGCGTTTGAGCCGTTGTAGACCGTCGTTCCATCACTGAGGTTGTGAGGATACCATCCTGTTTTGCGTTGGATTCTCGTGCTGTCGGCATTGAGTCCCTTTATCCACGCAAGATTAATCATTGAGGTGCCCGAGACAGTCGCGATGAAACCACTCGGTGGCACGACGACATCATACACGCACAATGCCTCCATGGTACCAGGTCCCGTTTCCGCATTCTTCGCATAGTCCGTTGCAGCACTCGTGAATTGATAGTATCCAGTCCCGTTTGGGAAGGTAAAATTCCGTGACCAGGAAGATGCTGTGTCCACACCGGCGTTTACCCAGCCGCTCCAGGAGGCATTGTCAGCACTAAATCGATAGTACAACGTCACGTTCTTGACGCCACTTAACCCGTCACTCGCCGATGCATTGATGGTGAGAGGATTTACCGTATTCCAGTACGGAGCTATTGGGTCAACCGACGAGGTTGGTGCCACCGCGTCGTACCCACATAAAGCGTCGGGGGAACCAGAGGCAGGCTCATGGTTGGTCGCATTGTCTGTTGCGATGCTGTTGAACTGATAGAACCCAGATGCATTCACAAATGTGAAATTCCAGGTCCAGGGGGCCACACTTTCAACACCTGCGTTCACCCAAGTCCTCCATGAGCTGTTATCAGTACAAAATCGATAGGACAAGGCCACGTTCTTGACACCGCTGCTGGTGTCGTTCGCAGTCGCCGTGATGGTCGTCGCAGAATTCCTCCAATAGGGGACGATGTTATCAACGGATGACGACGGCGGACTCTTGTCGAAGATCACAAAGCTTCCATCAGTGGCACTCGTTACTGTGGCTCCAGGGTTATTCGCCATGTCAGAGAAATCAATGGCAAACATGACATTCTCTTCAGCATCATTTTGTTGCATAATGTAGGAGGCATTCCAAAATAAGCCGTCGCCAACGATGTTCGCGATGTCGGTATCAATCAGCACACTGACCGAGGTGCTATTAAGTGGTTCACTTGCGGTGAATCGAATCGTAATGTTATCACCGACCTTTGCTAGGGTGGGATCACTATAATTTGAAAAGATATGAACCAAGGGTAACGTGGGCGCGGTCGCGTCAGCAGTGAACGCATTTGTTTGAAGAGCGCTACCGTCGATGATGGAGCTCGCGTTCGTGCCATTCATATTTTGAATCGCGCCATCGGCCATGGTCAACCAGCTCGTGTTCAATGATTTTGCGAGATGAGACGTGCCAGCGATCGAGTTGAAATCATTGGTTGAAAGATCGATGACCACGGTGGCTCCATTTGGGCTTGTCGAGGTACTATCATGGAGCGTGTAGGAGACAGTCGCGGTCTCAGCATCTTGGATCGTTATCCCGGTCACATCCAAGGATGAGACGTTCATGATGTCATTGAAAGTCAGGGTAAGGACCCTGGTGTCCATATTCATCATCCAACTATCCACATTCGGTGGATCTCTCCCCATAAAACCATGGTCATCGCTCTTTACTCCTGGTAACATCGTTGCAGTGATACTCATAATAAACAGCAAAAATAGCCCTATCATAATCAATTGTTTATCATGACAATGCGACATATTCGCCCCCATCTCCACATTGAGTATTCTGTAAAATACGAGAGATTTATAAGAATTCCTATCCAAAAAATTATTGTTGATGAAAAGTTCCTACAGGGGTGTTGCTCCAACGAAATGGCCGATGAGAAATCCGATGAAACCAGCAGACAATCCAATCGCAGCCATCTGGACACCTGACCTCCACAGCGAGCCGATCGTGGTTTTCGCCGCGTACCACCCGATGAAGAACAACGCAACGCCACTCACCACAACGGAGGAAATCGCACCGGTCACCACATCACCGCTGAGGAAGAAGAACGGCAACAGAGGTATCAATGACCCCACGACCGTGGAGCCACCAACGAGAAGAAAACTCCTTCGCGCCTCGAACGCACCCACGGGGGCGAGCTCCAGCTCGTACGACATCATGAACTCCAACCATGCCCTCGGGTTCGCGATGATGCGTTGCACCAGCTGCTCCCGCTCCTCCCCGATGTATCCCCATTTCGTGAGAACCTCGCGTACCTCCTCGGTCTCCCTGTCAGGCACCTCGCGCATCTCTTGTTGCTCGCGCTGTACCTCGCTTTGGTACAACCGACGGCGCGCGCTCGTCGAGGTGTACGCAACCGCGGCCATGGAGATCGACTCAGCACCGAGTGCGGCGAGAGTCGCGACGAAGACCAGCTTGATGTCCCGCGTCGCCGCGGAGACACCAAGGATGATGCCAAGCACGTTCACCAATCCATCCTGGCTGCCGAGGATGAAATCAGACAGCACGTTGCGTCGCGCATGCTGCTCCTGAGAATTTGCCTTCTTCACGGAGATCAACTCGGAAATGAATGGGAAGGAAATTATAAAACGATTTGCAAATATCCCAGATTTTTTAAGAATTCTTATATAACAGCGAGGATTATAGAGCCAGTCGATGTCTCATCTCACCCGCTTCAGCTTTGGCGCCACCTCCGCGATCATCACCTGCCTGGCGTTCATCATAGGACTCGCAAAAAGCCCGAACCCAAAGTTCGCCATTATCGGCTCACTCCTCGTAATAGCGATCGCGGACAACATCTCTGATTCGCTCGGGATTCACATCTACCAAGAATCAGACCTGAAGAAATCAGATGTGGTTCGAAAATCGACGCTCTTTAACTTCATAACTCGTTTTTTCGTCATCTTGGTGTTCATTCTCTTCATTCTCTTCCTCCCCCTGACTATCGCTTCTGTCCTGTCAATCATCTGGGGCCTCTCACTGCTCATAGTCCTCACTTACTACATAGCATGCGAGCAAAAGGTCAACCCATATAAGGCGATCCTCGAACATATCGCCATCGCGGTCGTTGTCATCATCATCAGCGACTATTTGAGCCAGTGGATCCTCACTTTCATTTCGACGATGGCATAACAACCGGAACCCCTGTGCTTTTTTCTATTTCAGCAAGGTCTGTCGCAGTCGGTTGATCCGGTCACGCAGTGCGATCGCCTTCTCGAAATCAAGCTCGTCCGCGGCTTTCCTCATCTCTTCCTCGAGGTTCACGATGATCGCGGGGACGTCTTTCTTCGGGATGTGCTTCACGTCGGTGACCTCGACCAACTTCTCCTTGATGGGTTTGATAATGGTGGTCGGGGTGATGTGGTGCGCCGCGTTGTACTCTAACTGCATGGTCCGACGGCGGTTGGTCTCCTCCAAGGCTTTTTTGATGGACACCGTGAGGTGATCAGCGTACAGCACGACCTCGGAGTTCACGTTGCGCGCCGCCCTGCCGATGATCTGGATCAGGCTGCGCTCGTCCCGGAGGAATCCTTCCTTGTCCGCATCAAGGACGCCGATGAACCCAACCTCAGGGATGTCGATACCCTCCCGGAGGAGGTTGATTCCCACGAGCACGTCGAACTCCTTGAGCCGCAGTTGCCGGATGATCTCCGTGCGCTCCAGGGTGTCGATCTCCGCGTGGAGGTACCGGGTCCTGATGTCCTTCTCCGCGAGATAGTCTGCGAGCTCCTCCGCGAGTTTCTTGGTGAGGGTGTTGACGAGCACCCGGTCCCCGCGGGTCACGGTCCGCTGGATCTCTTTCATCAAATCCTCGACTTGCCCTGCAATGCCGCGGACCACCACCGGCGGGTCCACAAGACCGGTCGGCCTGATGATCTGCTCGACCACCTGCTGTGAGCGCTTCAGCTCGTAGTCCCCCGGCGTCGCGGAGACGAAGATCACGGTGTGCATGTACTGTTCGAACTCCTTGAATGTGAGCGGGCGGTTGTCGAACGCGCTTGGCAGCCGGAACCCGTAGTCCACGAGCGCTTTCTTCCGTGAGTACTCCCCATGGTGCATCCCATGGATCTGCGGAAGCGTCCGATGGCTCTCATCAATGAATAACAAAAAGTTGTCCGGGAAGTAATCCAGCAGACAGTACGGTTTCTGCCCTGGTTTTCTCCCGTCGAAGTACCGTGAGTAGTTCTCGATGCCTTTGCAGTACCCGGTCTCCTCGATCATCTCAAGGTCGTACAGCGTGCGCTGCTTCAAGCGGTGCGCCTCGAGTGGTGGCAGCTCCGGGAGGCGTGCCTCGAGGTCGTGTTTGATCGTCGATATCGCTTGTTTTTGACTATCCTCCGCGATCACGAAATGCTTCGCGGGGAACACGAACAGGTACTCGAGCGTCTCGACGGGCGCGTTCGTGACCTTGTTGAGCTCTTTGATGGAGTCGATCCGGTCGCCGTCCATCTCGATCCGGTAGATGTTCGTGTAGTACCCAGGGATGAAGTCGATGGTGTTCCCCTTCACGCGAAACCTGCCAGGCTGCAGCTCAAGGTCGTTACGCTCGTACTGAATCTCGAGGAGTTTCCGCAGCAGGTCGTTACGTTGGATCGTCATGCCTCTCTTAATCTCGAACCCCAGCTCCTTGTACTCCCGTGGGTTGCCGATGTTATAGATGCAGGACACGGAGGCGACGATGATCACGTCAGGCCGCGAGAGCAGCGACGCGGTCGCGGCAAGCCTCATCTGCTCAATCTTCGGGTTGATGTCGGCGTCCTTTTCGATGTACAAGTCTCGTTGAGGGATGTAGGACTCCGGTTGGTAATAATCATAATAACTCACAAAATATTCGACACGATTCTCCGGGAAGAATTCCTTGAATTCGCTGAAGAGCTGCGCCGCGAGGGTCTTGTTATGGGCGAGTACGAGCGCTGGACGCTGCACCGCCTGGATCACGTTCGCCATGCTGAACGTCTTTCCGGATCCGGTGACCCCGAGGAGCGTTTGGGATGAATAGTTTTTGTTTGAGATTCCGTCGACTAAGGATGCGATCGCCTCTGGTTGAGACCCTTTTGGGGTGAAGTTCGTCCGAAGCTGAAACTCGTTCATGACCTCAACTCTTTCTTCCGCAACAGGCGGTTATAAGCGATGGCGAACCGATGCGCCTCGTCCCTGATCTCCTGGATGAACTGCAAGGCTTTTTCTCTGCGGTCCATACGTAGGGGGAACATCCTCCCTGGTACGTACACTTCCTCGAAGTGTTTCGCTATCGAGATGACCGGTGTCTTCAAGCCCAACCTCTCGAGCTCATGGACCGCGGCGTTGAGTTGCCCTCGCCCACCGTCGACCACGATCAGGTGCGGCAGTTCACTGTTCTCCTCTTTGATCCTGGTGTAGCGCCGGCGTACGACCTCCGCGATCGCCGCGACATCATCGATTCCTTCAACGGTTCGTATTCGGAATCTGCGATAGTTGGATTTGTCTGGTTTGCCGTTCCTGAATTGCACAAGCGATCCGACCGTGGATGTGCCGGAGAGGTGGGAGATGTCGAAGCATTCGATGATGAGGGGCGCGTCCTGCAGCTGCAGTTTCGCTTTGAGTTCCTCGACCTTGTTGAGGTCGCCGAAGAACGTGATCTCGATGTTTTTCAAGACGAGATCAAGCAGTCGTTTCTTGGGTCCTTTCTGTGGGATGAGCACGGTCACCTTCTTTTTACGCCGAGAAGCGAGAAACGCTGCGACGCTCTCTGTGGTCCTCGTCGGGACGATGACTTCGGACGGTACAAGGTTCTCCGAGTAGTACTGCACGAGGAACTCCTCCAGGAACTCAGGGCTTGCGTCGAACACGAACTCGTTCTTCTGCGAAAGCGTGCCTTTGTAGACGTTGAACAGCATGAGGTACACGGTGTCGTTCCTGACAAGGTAGTTCACCACGTCCTCGTCGTAGGAGATCTGACGCTGCATGGTTTGTCGCTCCTGCAAGTGCGCGATCGCCTCCTGTTGGTTCCGCAGGAGGAGCGCTTTCTCGAACTCTTGTCGCTTGGAGTGCTCATGCATCCCGTGCTCGAGCTGCTTCAGGAGCTCCTGGGTTTTCCCTGAAAGGATGAGTTGTGCGTTGTGGATTTTTTTCCCATAGTCTTCCGCATTGATGCAGCCGATGCAGGGCGCGTCGCAGACATGGATGTGGTAGCGCAGACACGCTCGTTTCGGCAGTCTCCTGCAGGTCCGTAGCGCCAGTGTACGGTTAAGGAACTGCAGCACGTAGTCCCGCTCCTGTCCTGAGACGAACGGGCCGTAGAAACGCCCCGGACCGCTCGGTTTCCCGCGTGCAATCAAAAGTCTTGGGAAGGTCTCGTCGGTCACCTGGATGAACGCGTAGGATTTCGCGTCCTTGAGGTTGATGTTGTACTTCGGCTGATGCCGTTTGATGAGGGTGTTCTCAAGGATAAACGCCTCGACTTCAGTGTTCGTGACGATGTAATCCACGGAGGCGATGCTGTGGATGAGCAACTGGGTCTTCGGGTCCAACGCGGGCCGCTGGAAGTAGGTGCTCACCCGCTTGCGGATGTTCTTCGCCTTCCCGACATAGATGATGGTCCTGTCCTTGTCGCGGAAGAGGTAGCACCCCGGGTTCGTCGGCAACTGCATTACTTCAACCATACAGCCTTCTTCATCTGAAAGAACGGTCTGAGAACCTGGCCGGTATAACTCCGCCGATTATGGATGACTTGTTCGGGGGTGCCGGTCGCTACGACCTCACCGCCGAGGTCACCGCCCTCTGGCCCGAGGTCGATGAGGTGATCCGCGCATTTCACGACCTCGAGGTTGTGTTCGATGACGACCACGGTGTTCCCCATATCGACCAAGTCGTTGAGGACCGTGATGAGTTTCTTCACATCATGGAAATGCAGGCCGGTGGTAGGCTCATCGAGGAGGTACAGGGTCCGTCCTGTGCTTCGTTTCGATAGTTCTCTGGTGAGTTTGATGCGCTGTGCCTCGCCACCGGAGAGCGTGGTTGAGCTTTGCCCCAGTTTAATGTAGTTCAGGCCGACCTGGTTGAGCGTCTCGAGCTTCTTCTGGATGTAGGGGATGTGTTCGAACAGCTCCATCGCCTCCTCCACGGTCATGTTCAGCACGTCTGCGATGGAACGTCCTTTGTACTGGACCTCGAGGGTCTCCTTGTTGTACCGTTTCCCTTTGCATTCCTCACACTCCACGTAGATGTCCGGGAGGAAGTTCATCTCGATCTTGATGAGGCCGTCGCCCTGGCAGGCCTCGCAGCGGCCGCCGCGAACATTGAAGGAGAACCTGCCTGGTTTGTACCCGCGCAGTTTCGCCTCAGGGAGCCTGGCGAAGATGTTCCTAATCTCATCGAACACCTTCGTGTAAGTCGCTGGGTTGCTCCGCGGGGTCTTGCCGATCGGGCTTTGGTCGATCACGATGACCTTGTCGATCGCGACGTCGAGCTCGATTCCGTCGTGTTTCCCCGGCGGATCCCGTGATCCATGCAGCTTCTTCATGAGGCCCTTGTAGAGGATCTCGTAGATGAGCGTGGATTTCCCGCTGCCGGAGACACCAGTGATGACGGTGAAGGTGCCTATGGGGATATTCACATCGATGTTCTTGAGGTTGTTCTCTCTGCATCCTTTGAGCCTGATGTACTGGTCCGAAGAGCGTGTGGTCTCAGGGATTGGGATCCACTGTTTCCCGCAGAGGTACTGCCCTGTCAAGGACCGTGGGTTACACTGGATCTCCTCGGGTGTCCCCGCGGCGATGATCTTGCCGCCGTGGATTCCTGCCCCCGGCCCCATGTCGATGATGTGATCAGCGCTTCGAATGGTCTCCTCGTCATGCTCCACGACGATGAGGGTGTTGCCGAGGTCACGCAGCTTCTCAAGAGTATGGATTAGTTTTTTGTTGTCGCGTTGGTGAAGGCCGATCGACGGCTCATCGAGTATGTACAACACGCCCATGAGGTTGGAGCCGATCTGGGTTGCAAGCCTGATGCGCTGCGCTTCTCCCCCCGCGAGCGTCCCCGCGTTGCGTGAGAGGGTCAGGTAGTTGAGCCCGACGTTGTCCAGGAACCGCAGCCTGGATTTGATTTCTTTGAGGATGAGGTGTGCGATCTCGGTCTGTTTCTTGGTGAGGGTGAGGGAGTCGAAGAACTCGATGCTCTGCTTGATGGACATGTCCGTGATGTCGATGATGGACTGCTTGGCGATCTTGACGGAGAGGATCTTTTTCTTGAGCCGTTTCCCCTTGCAGGCCGGGCAGGGGCTGATGCGCATGAACCGCTCCATGTCCTGGCGTCGGTACTCGGACTCGGTCTGCCGGTAGAGCCGCTCCGACTGGGGGATGAGGCCCTCCCAGTTGCCGGCGTAGGACCAGTGCGCGTCGCCGTTCTTCATCCGGAAGTCGTACTTGATGTTCTCCATGGTGCCGTACATGATCGCGTTGTACTGCTCCTCGGTGAGGTCCTTGATGGGGGTGAAGATGGAAAAGCCGAAGTGTTTGGCGACAGCGCCGAGGTAGCTCGTGCGCCAGCCGTCACGAATCGACTTGTAGAGGGCGATCGCCCCGTCCGCGATGCTGAGGTCCTTGTTCGGAATGATGAGGTCAGGGTCAAACTCCATCTTGATGCCGAGCCCGTGGCAGGTCTCGCAGGCGCCAAACGGACTATTGAAGGAGAACATCCTGGGTTGGAGCTCCTCGAACACCATGCCGCAGACCGGGCAGGCCATGACCGAGGAGTAGAGATGCTCGCTGTCGATCCTGTCGAGGACGAGGATGAGGCCTTTGGATTTCTCGAGTGCCTGTTCGCAGGCCTCGGCGAGGCGAGAACGATCTGATAAATCGACTCGATCGATGACGAGGTCGATATCGTGCTTCTTGTAGCGTTCCAGTTTGATCTCCTCATCGGTGCGTCGCATGGTCTTGTTGACGCGAACCTTTGTGTAGCCCTCCTTGTTGAGGTCTTTGAAGAGCTGCTCGTAGGTCCCTTTCTTCTGTCGGACGATTGGGGAGAGGATGGTCACGGTTCCTTTGAGTTCTGTCGCGATGCGTTCTGCGATTTTCGCTGGGGATTGTGACTCGATTTTAATGTCATGGGTCGGGCAGTACGGCGTCCCGATCCGTGCATAGAGCAATCTGAGATAGTCGTAGATCTCGGTGATGGTTCCGACCGTGCTTCGCGGGTTCTTGCTCGTTGTTTTCTGCTCTATGGAGATTGCCGGGGAGAGGCCTTCGATGCTGTCCACGTCTGGCTTGTGCATGAGGCCGAGGAACTGCCTGGCGTAGGCGGAGAGCGATTCGACGTAGCGTCGTTGTCCCTCCGCGTAGATGGTGTCGAAGGCGAGCGTTGATTTCCCCGAGCCTGAGATGCCGGTGATAACGATGAATTTGTCTCGTGGGAGCTCTACCGTGATGTTTTGCAGGTTGTGCTCTCTGGCTCCTTTGATGATGATGCTTTTCATTGGTTGCCCCCCTACGATGAGAACGTATATATACATAGATATATTTCTCTCGTGAGATACCAGCGTGTGTACCCTATGCGCCTGCTCCACAACCAGGTCCCCGTATTCAAGGTTTTCCGTGACCCCAGCGAAACTAAGCACAGGAGGTGATAGGGCTAATTTTTTTCTGCCCCCGGACGATTTTATCGGCAAATCAGGAGCATCCTTCGAAGGTTTGACCCGTCATACATTTATCAATAAGTGTTAAATAATAATTGTTCCATGTGAACCACGTTTCCCTGAAAGGGCATTTGGATACGGCCTGTACAGGACCTCGATACCAGGTGTACAACAACACCTTTTAAAGAAAACAGAGTAAACAAGGTATTGAGGAGTAAGAAACCATGATGATTGTCGGCCAAGTGTCCACCCCCGAGGAAGCAACAGAGATCGAATTCATCGCGAAATCCTTCGTCGTGGCAAACAGAGCGAAAGCGCTCGCGCAAACCCTCAAGGAAATATCAACACCGTAGACATCAATCTACGGAGGCAACCCTGATGTCTGAGTACGTCATTGAGATCGACTCGCTTACGAAAATCTACAAAGCTGGGAAAACCGAGTTCAAGGCGTTGAACAACGTATCCATTAAGATCCGGAAGGGCGATTTCGTCGCCATCATGGGGCCCTCCGGCTCAGGGAAAAGCACTCTTATGAACATCATCGGATGTCTGGACCGCCCGACGGCCGGACGTATCGTGCTCGATGGGGAGAACATCTCCACGCTCTCAGATAACGAACTCGCAGTGATCCGCGGCAAAAAAATCGGGTTCATTTTCCAAAAATTCAATCTTATCGCAACCATGAATGCGTTGAAAAACGTAAGTCTCCCCATGGTGTTCGTGGGGGCGTCCCGAGGAGATCGTGACAGACGCGCTGGTGACCTTCTTGAGAAGGTCGGACTCACAAACTGGGCGACGCACAAACCCACGGAGCTTTCAGGCGGACAGCAGCAACGGGTCGCCATCGCTCGCGCTCTCTGTAATAACCCTTCCATCATCTTCGCAGATGAGCCCACCGGGAACCTAGACACGAAAACCGGTGAGCAGATCATGGAACTGCTCGTTGCCTTGAACAAAGAGGGAAAAACGGTTCTCTTGGTGACTCATGCGATCTCCCTGAAACGGTTCGCGAACAGGGTCATCAACATGCTGGACGGGGAGGTGACTGAGGAAACATGATACGGGACATCTTCGTGATGAGTCTTGATGCGATGCGGTCCTACAAAGTACGGACGTTCCTCACGCTCATCGGAGTCATCATCGGTGTCGGATCGGTCATCATGGTTACGACCGCAGGCAACTCCGTCAGCAGCTTCGTGCGGACGCAATGGAACGTGTTCGACCCTGTCGGGATGGTCATTGGAACCGGAACCTCGGGTGTGACGCCACAGCTGTCGATACGGTCGGTTTCCTTCACGGCCGCGGATGTAGAGAAGATACAAGGACTTCCGAATATTAAAACGGTCGCGCCGCTTGGAATCGTCACGTTGAAAAAGGTCTCTCTACGAAACGGGTTCCTCAAATGGGAATCCAGACCAGGGAACCTCATGTACGCCAGCACCGCTGCAATCCTGAAAATTTTCAATTCAGAATTAGAATCAGGGACGATGTTCGAGGATGGAAAAAACGAGATTGTAATAAGTAAGAGCTTTTCGGAGGTGTTCGGGAAGGATAAAACCTTGAAGGTCGGTGACACGATCTATGTTCAGAGGATTGATACGAAGACCCTTGAAGCAAAGATCGTCGGCATCTTGAAACAGAATACAGCATCGTACATGGTGGGTTCTATTGCGACACCTGATATCATTTGCCCGACAACACCCTATTACTCGACCTACTTTGGTTCAAACGTTGGAACGATTTTTAAAAGGGTCACCGCTTACTCCGTACTTCTTGCAGAAGCAGACGACATTACACATGTTCAGGCGGTACAAGATGAAGTGTTGAATTATTTAGAAAACGGAAGCTCAGACGCAGGTCAGTATAAAGATAAAAATACCGATTTTGTCATCATCACTCAACAATATATCGTCAACAGGATCGACCAGGTTATGAGCGTCATACGGCTATATATCACCGCGATTGCCCTTATCTCCCTCATCATCGGGGGCATCGGGATCGCTAACATCATGTTCGCGACCGTGACGGAGCGGACGCGGGAGATCGGGACGATGATGGCGATCGGTGCGAAACGCCGCGACATTCTGCAACTATTTTTGTATCAATCCACGATCATCGGTCTTCTTGGTGGAATCCTAGGAATTATCCTAGGGATTGTCGGGAGCGCGTTCGTGGTCAATCTTCTGAACTCGAGCATCCAGACCCTTGGTGGTGCCATCAGCGCGGGTGGCAACATTGGTTTGTCCTACTCGGTCGAATGGTTCGTCATTGCGGCGGTCGTCGGCCTTGTGATTGGAGTGTTCGCAGGAGTGCTACCAGCGCGAAAAGCAGCGAAAATGGATCCTGTGGTTGCCTTAAGGTACGAATAAAACCCATGCACTCAATAATAGTATATACTACACCTTACGAAGACGGCGGCTGTGGTTTCTGCAGCTGATCGATCTTCGTAAGTTCCTTTTGTATGTGATGGATCGCCTGCTCCTTGTCAGGACCAAGCCCGATCGCATCAGGGGATATCTCGTCGTTCTTCAGCTGCTTGAGCCACCGCTCCAGGATTTGCTTCTGGTCCATACCCTCACACCTTCACGATATCTATATCACAGGACATGTATATTAAATTACAGAACAAAACAGGCTCAAGGGAAAAAAAAAGTTAAATACAGAGACGCCATACCTGTATCAGAGGTGTGATGGACATGACATACTTTTGGAAGAAAAATGGTACGATTTACCATTCGCACTTAGAATGCTCAGCAGTGCCTATCCATGTCCGGTCAAACCCTGACTGGGAAACCAGCGAGCAGCGGCCCACTGGTATGGACCCATGCAGGGAATGCCGGGAGAAGGACTTCGCCAGGAAGATGAAAGTGAACGCATAACCAACAAACTGCCTGCTCCTACCGTCGTTTCTCCGAATGCAGCTCCTCGAGGTCGAGCAGGATCCTTTTTAATTTTTTTTTCGTGTTATAATCGTAGATGACGTCGATTTTCTTGCCGGTGAACGGGTTAAGCCCGGTCCAGTACATGCAGGACGAAACTGTCATCGGCGTCGGGGTGAACACCTGGAACTGCTCTAGGTTCGTGAGACGCTTCTTGCGGATGACGTCCCGGAGGAACAACACCTCGTCCATGGAATCGCCAGGATGCCCGATCATGAAGTAGTAACGCAGCGCCTGCCGTTTTTTCACATTCAGCTCCGTGAAGTACGAGAGGAACTCGTCGAACCGGGTGTTGTCCTTCCCCATGAGGGCGACCACGTTCTTTGAGAAATGCTCCGGGGCTATCTTCAGGCATCCGGAGATGTGATGCTCCGAGATCTCCTTGATGTACTCTTTGCTTTCCAAGGCGAGGTCGTATCTGATGCCGCTGCGGATGAAGATCTTCTTCACCCCTTTGATCTGCCTTGCCTTGCGCAGAAGTGCAATGAGGTGCTGATGCGAGGTGTCGAGTTTAGAGCACCCGATGCATTTCGCCTGACATTGAAGATTCCCTCTAGTCGTTTGCGTACACTGCATGCCGTACATGTTGGAGGACGGCCCCATAAGGTCATCGATGTAGCCTTTGAACTCAGGGTGCGTGGTGAGACGTCTGATCTCCGCAAGGATGTTTTCCTCAGACCGTTCGATGATGCGGTCCCCCTGATGCAGAGAGAGGGAGCAGAAGTTGCAGGCGCCGAAGCACCCTCGATGGGTCACGACCGTGAATTTGCCCATCTTCAACAGCGACTTCGGGTGCAGCTTTCGGGAAAAGGGCAAAGAGTAAACCCAGTCGAGATCCGCGGTGGTGTACCGGGGGTATCTGTATTGTAAGACGTAGTTGTTGGTGTACTCCTGCGCGAGGTCCTTTGCGTTGGAGAACATCATCTGCATCTCGCAGAATTTTTTCTTGTCCTGCATCACTTCGGTGTAAGAAGGCAGCGGCTCAAAGGAGGGGCCGAGGTCCTTGCGAAGGACGCAGGTTCCTTCGATGCCATCAAGCTCATGTCCTTTGTCGAGCCGGCGCCCAATCTCTAGGATCTGTTTCTCGCCGTTCCCATAGACCAAGATATCCGCTCGTGAATCGAGAAGGATGCTGCGTCGCACCGCGTTCTCCCAATAGTCATAGTGCGCGAACCTGCGCAGCGACGCCTCGATGCCGCCGATGACGATCGTACTCGGTTTGAAGTACTCCTTGATTTTGTTGCAGTACACAATCACGGCGCGGTCCGGTATCACCTGCACCGTGCTGTGCCGGTCCTCGATTCGTTTCCGCTTCATCGGGGTGTAGTTATGCAGCATGCTATCGATCGACCCCGAGGTTACCCCAAAACAAAGTCGAGGCGAACCAAGCCTTGTGAAGTGTTCTTTCGTGAGTGGTTTCTCGATGATACCAACCCGGTAGCCTTTCGCATCCAGGACCCTAGCGATGATACCCACCGGTGACAGCGGATGGTCATCATAGTACTCCCCGGTGATGAGGATGATGTCGAAATCACGTCCGGTCTTCGCTATCATGGTGACTGCTGCCTTCTATATTGTAATACTATATAAATCTAAGAGAAGGTTCGGGAAACATTCATTAATCATCTCCGTTTTCCGGTGCCAATGACCGACATCCTTGTCACCAACGATGACGGGTACACCTCCGCCGGGTTTGTACCCCTCATAAAACACTTGTCACAGAAGTACGACGTCTGCGCGGTTGTACCAGACCGCGGGAGAAGCTGGATCGGGAAGGCAATCACCACAAAGAAGGAACTGAGGCTTCGAACCATCAAGTACGAAGGGGTGGAAATGCATCTTTTAAACGGTACCCCCGCGGACTGTGTGCAAATCGGCTTGTATGATGTCGTCTCTACAAGGCCGAAACTCGTGATCTCTGGGATCAACATCGGCCTGAACATCGGGACCGCACGGATGCTCTCCTCAGGGACCATCGGAGCCGCGATGGAAGCATCAATCGACGGGGTGAACGCTCTTGCCGCATCCCTCTCCATCCCGATGAAAATCCGGGAGACCAACCCGAATTTTTATCATCCCGTTTGTTACCCATACTTTGAGAACCCTGTAAAGATTACAGAAAAGGTCGGTGAGATTATTATGCGGGAGCATTTCGAGGGCGTCGATCTTTTCTCCATGAACATCCCGTTCGAGGCGACACTACAGACCACATTGGAGATCACGACCCCGTATCGGACCAAGTACGGACGGCTGTTCCATAAAAAAGGAAACAAATATCTTCAAAAAACACCACCGGTCGAGTTCAAGGACATGGAGGAACACACGGATCTACAAGCGCTCTACGACAATAAAATCTCCCTTACTCCGATGAACCTCTCACTCGTCGCTCAAACAGGATCACTCAAGAAAGTAGAGCACGTCTTTGATCAGCGGTGGTAGACTCTTTTTCTAGGCGATGAAGAAGAACGCGATGGCGATGATACAATAGACGCTGATGAGTTGCGCACCCTCAAGCCAGTTACAGCGGCCATCCGCAGAAAGGTAATTGACGATCAGGACTGCAAGCATCACCGCTAGGATCGCGAACGGCGGAAACACCAGCGAGAAATTGAGCACAAACACCGAGCTCACCAACATCAGGATTGGGACGACGAAAAGCGAGATCTGGATCGCGCTACTCAAACCAATTTCGATGGACACATCCAGTTTATCTTCCCTCGCAAAATGAATCGCGGTCGATATCTCGGCGATGTTCGTAATCAACGCTATGACGACCAGACCGATGAACATTTGGGTGATCCCAATCGCAGCTGCGGCGTGCTCAATCGCACCGACGAGCAATTCCGATTCAATAGAGACGACCAAGAAGGTGACCAGAAGCGTCAAGGCCGCAAACCGCTTGCTCATCATCGGTTTTTCATGGGTCGCCTTCATCTCGTCGCTCGCATCGAACAAGTCCCGATGGGTCCGTAAGGAGAACACCAAGCCTGCGATGTAGATGAGCGTCATGACGATGGCGACCGCGGCGCTCAGCAGCTGGATATGGACAGAACTTTGGGGGGTCAACACGTAGTAGACACTCGGGATAGCAAGGCCTGCGACGACAATAATCAACATCGTCGATGAGACCCCGATCGTCTCATTGTTGAACCGCTGTGTCTTATGCCGTAGGCCGCCCGCAAAGATGCTGATACCGACGAGGAACAGGATGTTCCCGATGATGCTGCCGATAATGGAGGCCTGGACAACCTCGATGAGGCCCGCTCGAAGGGCGAAGATGGCGATGATCAACTCGATGGCGTTTCCGAAGGTAGCAGAGAGCAGCCCGCTGATCGTCGGATTTGTCTGTAAAGAAATTTCCTTGGTGGAGTATCCCATTATTCGTGCGAGGGGAATGATCGCGAGGATCGAGGTGAGGAAAATGAGTGTGTCTTCCTTAGAGAAGAGAAAAAGGAGGATGCTAATGGGGACGAACAGCAGTAGGACGTAGAAGGCTCTACCGATTCGTAGTTTTTGTGTAATGGTCCTTATCAGGGGAGGTGAATAGGTGTTTTTGATGAGTTTTCCACGCCGCACGACAAAAAGGACCATCGGGCACCTACATCACTGATAAGTTCCATAAATGTTTCGAAAGTGCGTTTGAAAATGTTAATGTATCGCTTACGTATAGAGCTTTGAAATGCGGCATTCCATCATCCTTGTTCGGTACGGGGAACTTTCCCTCAAGAGTGCGTACGTCAGAAACTACTTCGAATCCATACTTATCCGAAACATCCACCATGCCCTCACCCAGGAACAGCTCCAAGGCTCAATCACAAGAGCTCGAGGGAGGATCTATGTTCAGACACACGACATCAAGAGATGCTGCCGCGTCCTTCAACACGTGGTTGGTATCACCTCTTTGAGTCCCTCTGTTGAAACGCCTGCGCACCCTGATGATATCTCAGCGGTCGCACTCGAGCTCATGCGTGAGTCACTGACAAAGCATCAGAGTTTCGCGATCCGGGCGACGCGAACCGGCACACATCCGTTCACGAGCCAGGATATCGCCATACGGGTTGGTACCGACATCGTCCACGAGCTCCACGCCCCGGTTGATTTGACAAATCCTGACGTCGAACTTTTCATTGAAGTCCGGGAGAAAAAAGCGTTTCTCTTTACCGAGAAGATCAAAGGAGTGGGCGGGCTCCCGATGGGAACACAAGGGACGGTGCTTGCGCTCATCGACACCCCTGCCTCGATGCTTGCCGCCTGGTTCCTGATGCACCGTGGATGCGACATCGTGTTCGTCTGCACCAACAAATCCATGAAGAAACTGTCTAGCTTCCAAAAAAAATGGTATGTGGGATCAAGGAGTATCGTGGTGAACCCTCGCGCACATGAGTTCTATACCACCCTTAACACGATCGCGGCAGACCACCACTGCGACGCCGTTGTCATGGGACTTACCCTCGCTCGCCCGAAGGCGACCTTTTCGTTGCTCTCGCGCTGGAAGCAGGTGAGCGCCGTCCCGCTCCTCACTCCATTGATTGCCATGGACGAGCAAGAAATCAGGGCACGATGCAGAAAGCTCGGGGTGCCGCCATGAAGATTTTGGTCGTCGGAGCCGGCGCTATCGGGTCGCTCTTCGGCGCGATGCTTTCCAAAAAAAACGACGTGATACTTCTCGGGAGGAGCCGCCATGTCGACGCCATCAACAGGAACGGGTTATGCGTGACCGGAAAAACAAGGATGCGTATCCGCATCGCCGCGGTCGACTCGGCTGACCGCATCTCCATGATTCCTGATGTGATCCTTCTGACCGTGAAATCCTACGACACCGAGATCGCGATAAAGGAGGTACAACCACTCATAAACAATAAGACCACGGTCATCTCTCTCCAAAACGGGCTGGAAAACATCGAGAAAATCGCACAGGTCATCAGCACACGCCAGGTTCTCGCGGGGGTGACCACCCATGGAGTGATCTTCTCGAAACCCGGGGAGATCATCCACACGGGAAAGGGAAACACCCTGCTGGGAGCACCAACCAGGGACGCTGCGCGGCGGGTTGTCGGCATGGTTCGTTTGTTCAACGACGCTGGGATTAAGACCCATGCCAGTCGGCATATCCTCCGAGAGCTCTGGAGAAAGGCCATCATCAACTCCAGCATCAACCCGATCACCGCGTTCCTTCAATGCAAAAATGGGTACCTCCTTAAGAACGCGATCCTGGAGCACCTTGTTGAAAAAGTCTGCGAGGAATCAACTCGAGTCGCGCAACAGAACGGGATCACAATTACGCCCGAGGACATGATTCGCCGGACCAAGAAGGTCATCCGGGAAACGGCCGAGAACTACTCCTCCATGGCGCAGAGCATCCAGCAGGGGAAGCGAACAGAGATCGAGACAATCAACGGCTCGTTTGTGAGGTTCGGGAAGCACCACAGAGTGCAGACACCATTGAACTCGATGCTCCTCGAGCTGATACTCTCAATAACTTCGGAGGAGCAATCTAAGTAAATTGAGAAACACGCGCAAGACCATGGTTTTCCTCTGGAACCACCACTGCTTTTTCATCTCATGGGAGATAAATAAATAAGGGGGACATGAGTACACGTTCGCAACACAACCAGAAAGGTGCACCATGAAGGTTCTCCTTGTCATGCCACATCCTCATACACGACGCAGCATGTTCGCCAGGTTCACCTACCCGTCGCTCACCATGCAGCAGCTCGCGGCGATCACCCCACCGGAGCATGAGGTGCAAATCGTCGATGAGCGCTTCGAGGACGTCCCTGTTCGCGCCGACTACGATGTCGTCGCCATGACCAGCCTTACCTACAATTCAATCCGGGGGTACGAGCTTGCGGACCAGTTCCGGAGCCAAGGAATCCCTGTCGTTGCTGGGGGGTACCACGCGTCCCTCTTGCCTGATGAGGCGAAGCAGCATGCCGATGCCGTGGTCATCGGGGAAGCAGAGTTGACGTGGCCGAGGGTGCTGAACGATATTGCCAACCACACCCTCAAACCGTTCTATAGGGCCGAACGACTCGTGGAACCGCAGGAGATCCCAGCGGCCAGGCATGACATCGGCGCCTACAACCCGTTCGCCGAGGCGATGCAGGCCTCACGGGGATGTCCGACCGGCTGCGAGTTCTGCGCGATGCAGATCGTCGAAGGGAACCGGTTCCGTGCACGCCCGGTGGACCATCTCGTCGACGAGGCGCAATCCATCAAATCACGCTTGATCTTTTTCACTGACGCCTCTCTCACGATCAGCCCTCCCTTTTCAAAAACCCTCTTCAAGGCCCTCACACCACTCAACAAGCACTTCGATTGCTTCGGCAACATCAACGTGCTGAGCAGGGACGATGAACTCCTTCGCTATGCCGCAGAAGCTGGTTTCTCGATGTGGTACGTCGGTATCGAGTCCATCTCCCAGGAGAACATCAACGCAGCTGGGAAGTCCACCAACAAGGTCGAGGAGTACGGGAAAGCCATCAGGAAAATCAAGGAGCACGGGATGCTGGTCACCGGGTTTCTGATGTTCGGGTTTGACTACGACACGCCTGAGACCTTCCAACGGACGCTTTCGGCGATCAACGAATGGGACCTGGACGGGATTTCCCTGAGCATCATGACCCCGTACCCGGGCACGCGCCTGTACCAACGTATGGAGCAGGAGGGACGGATCACCTGCAAGGATTGGTCACGCTACACCGAGGGGAACCTGAACTACAACCTCCAGAAGCTCAGCGAGGAGCAGCTCTTCGAAGGCATCCAGCAGATAGCGAAGGACTACTTTTCCTACCGCAGGATCCTGAAGCGAAGCCTGTTTCACAACGGAAAACTGACGACCCCGTATCGCTTCATCAGCAAATTCACCGGCAACATCATTTCTCGGATGTTCTCACGGAGCGAGAAATACGAATATTTGTTTCCCCATGGGCATGCGGACGAGTAAGGATAAAACGGCGCGTGTTTTACGGGATTGTTTCTCTATAAAATGTTATTTTCTCAGATGAGGATTTCTCGAAATCTCTATATAACAAGCTCTGGATTGTGGGAGCGATGATGAAGGTGCTGGTGACCAGGCAGATCCCAGAGCCTGGTCTAGGCTTGCTCCGTAAGGAGTTCGAGGTGGAAGTCAACCCTCATGATCGTATGATGACCAAACAGGAACTCATCCGCGCGATCAAGGGCAAGGACGGCTTGCTGTGCCTGCTCACCGACCCCATCGACCGGGAGGTGATTTTCGCTGAGCCAGGGTTAAAGGCGATCGCCTCGTACGCGGTCGGGTACGACAACATCGACGTCAAGGCTGCCACCGAGCACGGCATCCCGGTCAGCAACACCCCAGGGGTGTTGACCGACACGACCGCGGAACTCACCTGGGCACTAATATTTGCGGTCGCCCGACGCATCGTCGAAGGAGATCGATTCACACGAGCAGGGCGCTTCAAGGGTTGGGCTCCGTTACTGATGCTCGGGCAAGATCTCTCGAATAAGATTTTAGGGATTGTAGGGACTGGACGTATCGGCACTGCGGTCGCCCTTCAGAGCAGGGGGTTCGCCATGAAGGTGCTCTACACTGATGAGCAGCGTAACCAGCTGCTGGAGCACGAGCTACAGGCAACCAAGGTCCCCTTGTCGGAGCTCCTCGCCCACGCGGATGTCGTCTCTATCCATGTTCCGCTCACGACACAGACACACCATCTCATCGGAGAAAAAGAGCTACGGATGATGAAACCGACAGCGATTCTCGTCAACACCGCGCGCGGGCCGATCGTGGAGGAACGCGCCCTCGTAAAAGCATTGAAGGAGCACTGGATCTTCGGCGCAGGCCTTGACGTGTACGAGCAGGAACCGACCATCGGAAAAGACCTCCTCGCACTGGACAACGTCGTCCTACAACCGCACACCGGGTCAGGGACAATCGAGACTCGGACGAAGATGGCGCTCATGGCCGCCGAGAACCTCATCACAGGATTACACGGCGGGATTCCCACTAACTGCATCAACCGGGAAGTGTTCACGAAAAAAAGAGTCTAGAGGGTGAACACCCACACCTCAGGGTCCTTGGGAAGCTCGCTTTTCTCGATGTCGATTTCGCTACCGACCTTGAGGGTCTTGTAGTTATTCTTCTCCAAGAAAGCGTCGATACCAGCGATGGGGATTGACAAGCCCTCGATCCGGTAATGCATCGGGATAGCAATCCTTGGTTTGACCGCATGGATCACGTTCCATGCTTGCTCGGCATCGATGGTATAGTTCCCACCCACTGGGACGAACAAGATGTCGACCTTGCCGATCTGCTGCAGGGTTTTATCGTCCAGTTCATGGCCAAGGTCGCCAAGGTGACAGAACACGATATCGTCGCAGACAAACCGGTACATGATCACCTTCCCTCGTTTTTCACCGTGCACTGCATCGTGGTACGCGACGATCCCCGAGATCTGGACGTTCCCTATGGTCCGCTTCCGCTCGTCGGTGATGATCTTGGAGTCCCCTTTATCCACGGATTTCACGCTGTTGTGATCGTAATGGTTGTGCGACACAAGGATGATGTCGCCGACAACGGTTGGTGCTGGAATCCCGATCGATCGCCCGTCATGCGGGTCGGTGACGATTGTGACATCGTTGGTAATCTCAAAACATGAATGCCCATGCCATCGGATCTGAAGCATATAGAATTCCCCCTCACGGAATTGGAAATGTCTGATGGAAATCGCACTATTTATACGTTATGAAAAATTTATGGGCGAAGACGCCCAAGCTTGACATAGTCAATGGAGGAGCCGCTCACACGGGCGAAGACGAACTCCTTGTTCACGGAGTGCGCGAGGCGCACCGCACGACTGATCTCCGCCCAGATGCTCGTGAAACCGTGCTCCACGACATGGATCAGGTACTCAGCATGGGTCCGGTCCGGCTGTTGTGTGTATGCGCGGAAATGTGCGCCGAACTTGAACCCGGTTTTTACAAGCATGCCGCGCTGCTTGAGGTCCGTAAAGACAGACAGGCGTCGGTCGATGTCAGGCTGAAGTTTTTTCATGAACAACAAAACCTTGTGGAGTGAGAGAACAGCCCCAGATGGTGCGTACAACTCCAGCGCATCCCGGTGTGCCAGATACAATGCCTCAACGAAGGAGAGCTGCAGGCCGTCACCGAAGGGCTTCCCGATAAACTCGTTCTCAAGCAACTGCTTCGCAAGGCAAGGGTCGAAGATGATAACCCGGTTTTTCAACAGAAGGCCAGCGCCTTTCTTGTACCGCTGCTCCTTGATGCCGCCCTTCAGCGTGATCGCGGCGACATCGTAGTACGTGATATCGCCCTCCTCATCGACCAAGCCGAACCACAGCATCCCCTCGTTGGTTATCAGGCGTTGGATAAGGGAGGATGTGGTGTCGATGTCGAGGATATCACGTTCGGAAAACGCGCACACGTAACAGGGAGGCACCGTATCATGTTTCTGTCTATACCGGTAGAACGTTGGCGGCTCCTTGTCGCATGACCTCATCGGGTGACCCCGGCTGCGAAGGTCCTTAAAGACAAGGTACTTGGTCTCAAACCCAGGAATCTGCTCCGCAGCACGGGTGACGAGCTCGGGGAACTCCACCTCTTGCCGTCGATGAAACAGCCGCATCTTCTTTTCATCGAGGAGCAGCACGCCCTCTAGCAGGTCCAGGGAAAGCTGATCTCCACGGAGCGGTGTGCCCAGGTGGCTTTTATTGTACAAGCGACCGACGTCGGTCGCTTTCTTTATGAGAATCGTATGGTCGGTCAGCTCACCGGAGATCTCCATAGGCTATGGTACATCAGGACGAGTTATTTGTTCTTTTTGTAATAATCCTGGATGCTGCGCGGTAGAGAGGATTCCCGGAGGAAGAGTTTCTTCTCTTTGGGGGACGAAAGGCTCGCGATGAGAAGCCCGAGGCCGAGCCCGCCGAGACCACCGATGAACGCGATGAGGAGGAACAACCCAGCGTACCGGGTGAGACCATACACCAAGGGGGTGACGGTCGGTGTTTCAGTGACACCGACGTACCGTGATGATTGCGTCCCGTACGGGGTCGCGAATCGTAGAGCCCCTGCGATCATGTCCGCGTCACGGTAGTAGACAACTGCGGTGTCCAGTGACGACTCGTTCGCGAGGCTCTGCCCGTACTCATAGTAACTCACTGCGAGCACGGGTTCGATACCTTGATCCCGGATCTCCGTGATGCTCCTGCTTGCCTGCTCCCGTGCGCGTTCAACCTTGTCCGCGGTGACACCGTCGACGAGCTCAAGGGCGAGGTTCGCCTTGACGAGTGATTCGAACGCGCCGAAGAGCGCTGCGGCGGAGTACCCCTCATCGTTTTCTTTCCGCGCGGCGGAAAGCATCGTGTCCGCATCGGAGAGGTCGTTGGAGGTTTTCCCCATCTCGTTGAGGATGATGCCGGAATAGGTGGATGCCTGCTGCGCATCATCGAGGTACTCCTCGGCGAGCTGGCGGATCATGGTGGTGTTGATGTCGCCGGTGTCGTTGAACGGGGTGGAGATGTTCAGCCACCACTGCACGCTCCGGACGCGCTCCTGGGCGTACTCGATGTCGTACAGCGCGGTTAGGCTATCAGTCTGGAGGCTGGCGTTAGCTTGATCGAGGTAAGATGCCGCCTCGCTGATGCGTTGCTGCGCCGCCCCGACGCACTGGAGAGTGACGATCCCATGGATAGGTGCGTTTTTCGCGGTCTTGCTTTGGTTGATGTACATGGTGAGCGTCTCGTTCATAAGATTCGAGAGGTACGCTGCTTTGTCGCCTGAGGAGAAGTACCTGCAGGCTGCGGTCACGAAATGAGAGTTGATCAAGGATTGGAACGACTTGCTCGTGCTCGTGTAGTACACCTCCTCGTCGTACCAATGTGTCGACTCAAGCAAACGGTCCTCGGCGCTGTTCAGGAAATCAGTAACCTGATTGCGATCATAAGATGGGTACCGATTTGGTATCGTGGAGGTGTTGAAAAAGGCGCTTGCGTTTTGATAGGACGCACGCGCCTCCATGAGCAAGGCGGTGGCGAGTGGTTTCATCGCGGTGATGTACTGCTCGTTGGTGACCTTGTGCGGTGACTCGATGGTGGGGAAGCTCCACCCGGTGAAGTACGTGAGGGCCTCGTTGATGTCTCCGACCTCGGCGACCTGCATCCCATACATGGTCTGCGCGTACTCTGACACGTTCTTGGTCACGGGATGGGTGATGATCTGCGTCCAGCCGTTTTCGGAGATGGTCTCCGACACCATCTCAGTGTACGTCATCTGTCCTTTTGGGACGAGGAACCGTGTGGCTCCGACGGAGTGGGCCGCGTCGATCTTGTACGGGATGCCCCCAATGGGACCGATGCTTCCGTCAGGGTTGATCATCCCGGTCATGACCGTATGATTATCAAGCGTCCAATTCTCGAGGAGGGAGATGACGGCGATCGTCATGATCGCGCCCGCGGATGGTCCTCCAATGATGGGGGAGTCCGTGCGCACGACGAAGAAGAAATCGCAGGTCCTTGGATCGAGGTGCGACCGGTTGTCGGTGCTTACGAGGGCACTGGCGACCTTGACCGCGAGACGGGCGGACCCCTGCATATCGACGTCGGTGAGCGGGAGCGTGTCGACGAACACCCGGCCGCTGCCGTTCTCCTGAACGGTGGCGGTGATGGTGGAAATCACCCCGACGTACCCGGTGTCGGTCTGCGACACTGCGGGAGCGAATACGGTGACGTTTCGATATTCTACGGCGACCTGTCCATTCTGGATGACCCCTGCAGAGAGCGCGACCGTGGAAGGCACGCAGGAGGAACACAGGAGACTAATACCGATGAGGAAGAGGAGAAATTGTTTGTTCATTGGACTACCTCGAGTTAATTCGGGTCTAATAATATATCATGTACAAATACATTACTAAGAAGACTCACTCTATGATACGCCTCATAATATAGTGAAGGAGTTTTAACTCTATAGAAAAAAAATTATGGATAGAGTATATTCTTCTATCCCACCTTTTCAAATGGATGTTTGAATCTCTAAAAAATGTTTGTGCAGAATTCCATAAGCATCTTTCTCCCGTGAATTATATCGGAGAAATGACATCATCTTTAAGTAGACCAAGGGAATACCCTTCCTCGTTTCGAACCAAACCTTTTCACCTCTGAAGAAAAGGAGGGAACACCCATGGTACAACTACATGAACTCATCCTTCGAGATGGCCATCAGTCACTGTTGGCAACCAGAATGCGCACCGAGGACATGCTGCCGATCGCTGAGAAACTTGATCAGGTCGGGTTCTTCTCGCTTGAGGTCTGGGGAGGCGCGACCTACGACGTCTGCATCAGGTACCTCAACCAGGACCCCTGGGAGCGTCTCAACAAGCTCAAGAAAGCGATGCCGAACACCCCCTTGCAGATGCTTGAGCGTGCGATGAACATCGTCGCCTACTGGAACTTCCCCGATGACGTCGTACGTAAATTCATCACACTCGCGAAAAAGAATGGATGCGATTATTTCAGGATTTTCGATGCGCTCAACGACCTGCGTAACCTCAGGGTCCCGATGCAGTCGGTGAAGGAGAACGGCGGCCATGTCCAGGCATGCCTCAGCTACACGATCTCGCCGATCCACACGGTCGACTACTTCGTCGACAAGTTCGTGGAGCTCAAGAAGATGGGCGCGGACTCGGTCTGCATCAAGGACATGGCAGGGATGATCTCGCCGAAGCGAGCCTACGACATCATCAAAGGGACCAAAGAGGCGGGTGTGAACCTGCCCATGGACCTCCATTCGCATTACACGAGCGGGATGACGGGGATGGCGTACCAGCGTGCCGTCGAAGCGGGCGCCGACATCCTCGACACCTCGATCTCGCCTATCTCAGGCGGCACCGCGGCACCAGCGACCGAAAGCGTGGTCGCGGCGTTCCAGGGAACCGAATGGGATACCCACTACGACCTTGGATTGCTCATCGAATGCCGGACGTATTTCCTCAAGGTCTGGGAGAAATACCGGCATCTGCATCGCTTCGACGCGCTCAAGGTCGACCCGAGCGTCACCCTGCATCAGGTCCCTGGAGGGATGCTGTCAAACCTCATCTTCCAGCTGGAGGAGCAGGGAGCCCGTGACAAGTACCGGCAGATCCTTGACGAGACCGCCAAGGTCCGCGAGGAGCTCGGATACCCGCCGCTCGTCACCCCGACCAGCCAGGTCGTGGGCGTGCAGGCGGTCATGAACGTGCTGCATGGGCGGTACAAAGTCGTCCCCAAAGAGACCAAGGATTACTGCCGTGGGATGTACGGGAGACCACCAGGCGAAATCCACCCTGACATCATGAAAAAGGTGCTCGGCCCGAAATGGAAAGAGGAGATCATCGACAAGCGGCCCTCCGATCTCTTGGAACCGCTCTGGGACCAGAAGAAAAAGGAGCTCATGGAGATCGACGGTGGAGCCCTCGTCAAGAAAGAAGAGGATATCATGACCTACATTTTATACCCTCAAGTTGGGTTGAAATTCCTCAAGGGACAGGCATGCCCTGAGTTCACCTCTGATGGGCTACCGTTACCCATCGACCATCAGCTCACCCGAGCGATGGTGAAGCAGTCCTTCCCTGAGGTGAAGCAGCTCTGGCTGGAGACTGTGCCACCCGAGCAGCGCTCGGGACCGGCTCAGATACCGACCGAGTTCAAGGTGGAGGTGGACGGCGAGCCGTACGAAGTGAAAGTCATACCCTCAGGCGGGTACCTGGTCGCAGGCGCCGGCACTCCCGCGGCCCAGGAGAAGCCAACGAGCGTCGAGGGCGGCGTTAAATCCAACATGCAGGGAACAATCCTCAAAGTCAAGGTCAAGAAAGGCGACAAGGTCAAGAAAGGTGACGTCATCGCGACCATCGAGGCGATGAAGATGGAGCAGGAGATCAAGGCCGAGACTGAGGGAGAAGTGAAAGACGTTTTCGTGAAGGAGGGTGCTCCGGTGTGCAGCGGAGACCTTCTGATGCAGATTCTGTAGTATGGTGATAGTGAATGTTAAATAAGGTACTCATCGCGAACCGCGGTGAGATCGCGGTGCGCATCATGCGCGCGTGCAAGGAGTTCGGGATTGCGACGGTCGCGGTGTACTCAGACGCGGACCAGTCTGCGTTGTTCGTGAAGTACGCGGACGAGAAATACAACATCGGACCAGGCCCTGCGAGCCAAAGTTATCTCAACAAGGACAAGATCATCGACGTTGCCCTGAAATGCCACGCCGAGGGCATCCACCCGGGGTACGGGTTCATGGCGGAGAATGCGGAGTTCGCGGACCTTTGTAAGAAGAACGGCATCGAGTTCATCGGTCCACCCGTTGACGCCATGAAGCTCATGGGGTCAAAAATCGATTCGAAGATCTCCATGATCAAGGCCGGGGTCATCGTTGTCCCCGGGGTCACCGAGGCGATCGCGGACCATGAACGGGCGAAAGACATCGCGCACGAAATCGGGTACCCGGTGATGCTCAAGGCGTCCGCTGGCGGCGGCGGCATCGGCATCGTGAAGGTCGATGACGAGCAGGCCATGGAGAAGGCGCTGACGACCGTGAGGCAGCTCGCGAAGAACTCCTTCGGCGATGACGCAGTGTTCATCGAGAAGTTCATCGAGAACCCTCGTCACATCGAGTTCCAGGTGATCGGCGACAAGAAAGGACATCTCATCCACTGTTTCGAACGTGAGTGTAGTGTACAGCGGAGGCACCAGAAGCTCATCGAGGAGACGCCGTCGTGTGCGCTCACCCCGGAGCTGCGCAGGGAGATCGGAGCGCAGGCGGTGCTTGCAGCGAAAACCGCGGGGTACTACAACGCTGGCACCTGCGAGTTCATGTTCCAGGCAGGGAAGTACTATTTCCTTGAGATGAACACCCGATTACAAGTGGAGCATCCGATCACAGAGGTCACAACCGGCGTCGATCTCGCCCGCGAACAGCTGCGGGTCGCCTCAGGGCTCGAGCTCGAGTACGAACAAAGAGACATCCACCCGCGTGGTCATGCGATCGAATGCAGGATCAACGCAGAGGACCCGCTCAACAACTTCATGCCGGCCCCAAGCAAAATCGTCCGGTACGCGGAGCCGAGCGGCCCGGGGATCCGGGTTGATTCCGGCGTGTACCCGGGGTTCACGATCCCACCGTTCTACGACTCCATGATCGCGAAGCTCATCGTCTGGGCTGAGGACCGGCCACGTGCGATCGAGCGGATGAAGCGCGCACTGTGGGAGTTCCAGATCGGCGGCGTGCGAAACAACATCCCGTTCCATCAGGTCGTCATGGACCAACCGCAGTGGCGGGCAGGTGTCTACGACACCAGCTTCATCCCCAGGTACGGCATCCTTGAGCAGGTCGTGAAGCACGTCCAGGAGATGAAGGCGCAGTCGTCAGCCCCAAAGACCGCGGCCGCCATGGCAGCGGTACAGGCAGTGATCCTAGCCTCGAACCAGTCGCAGCAGAAACAATGAACGTTGCTCTCCCTTGGAAGGTATGAGTGAAAGGCTTTTTGTCAAAAGGCTTACAGATTTTTCTTGCGAGTATCAGGGTCCGTTCGTCACAAAAATCCATGTGTTCGATGATATCCTGTCCACCAATGCCGCCGTTCATGAGCTAGCCAGGAAGGGAGCGGGGGAGGGAACCGTTGTCATCGCACAGACACAGCGCAAAGGTCGCGGACGGTTTGATCGGGTCTGGCAGTCGCCGAAGGGAGGTGTGTATCTTTCTCTTCTTCTTCGACCAAAAGCACCTCCTGAAAAGGCATCGCTGCTTGGTTTCGTCGCAGCGCTCGCCGTCACTTACACCATTCGCTCGTTCAATCTACCGGCTCGCATCAAATGGCCGAACGACGTTCTTGTCCATGTGAAAAAAATCGCGGGGATCTTGCTCGAATCAGAGACGGATCATACTCACGTCTCCTACGTCATCGTCGGCATCGGGGTGAACCTCAACACCGACCTTGCGCTCCTTCCTAAGGACGTTCGAATGAACGCAACGTCGCTACACAAGGAGCACGGGGCCCCGATAGAGTACGAGGAGTTCCTCACCACTTTCTTCCATCAGTTCGACCGTTTTTACCAACTCTTTATAGCAGGATGTTTCGACCAGATCATCGACCTCTGGAAACAAGACAACGACACTCTCGGAAAAAACGTGAGGGTTCAGACCACGAACGGAGTTCTCCAAGGAACCGCGGTCGATATCGATGAGTTCGGTTTTTTACTCCTCAAAATACACGAAGGCAAAACCGTCCGTGTAACAAGCGGTGACTGCACGGTCATCGATGCTTCATAGCGCGTCCCACATGAACGTGGGCGGCGTGCTCACCGTGATGTACACGACCTTTCTGTTCCCGATGGTTCGCGCGTGATGCTTCAGCATCGACTTATGCCACAGGATGTCCCCCTCGGAAAGCTTGTAGGATTTCTCACCGACGGTGTACTCCATCTCACCCTGAAGGACGAGGTGCATCTCCTCCCCGTTGTGCTGGAACCAGTTGGACTCGGCGTGCGGTTCAAGCTCTGCGATGATTGCTTCCATGTGATGGGATTTCACCATCTGACAATACAGCTTCCCGGGTTTCTTGACCTTGCTCTTTTCATCTCCGTGTTTGATAAAAACAACGTCCTCGTCCATGGTCTCCATCAAACGAAGAAGGTAGCGTTTAATAAAGATTCCTACGAACGAACACTATCAAGGAAAGCTATAAATAATTCGCAGGGGTTCAGAGGAAAAACCAAGGGGTAAAACACTTTTAAAAAAAAGCGCTGTGATGTGAAACCATGGAATCGAAAGAAGACCTGATCGAACGAGCCTACAGACGCGGGTACGAGTACGAGGCGCAGAAAGGAAGCTGCCCGCAGTGCGTGCTCGCAGCACTCAAAGACACCCTGCATGTGGGTGATGACCGCGTGTTCCAGGCTGCGCACGGGCTCACCGGTGGCACCAGCCTCTCCTCTGAGGGCACCTGCGGGGCGCTTGCCGGCGGAGCCATGGCGATCAGTATGCTCATTGGAAGGACGTACCCGGAGTTCCAGGCAGGGGAACGGAAACGTCGCGTGTTCAAGTACACCAAGATGCTCTACGACCGATTCATCGCGGAGTACGGCTCGCCGCTGTGCTGTGATGTACAAAAGAAGCTATTCGGGCGAAGCTACCGACTCGACGATAAAGAGCAGTACGCAGCGTTTGAACAAGCAGGCGCGCACGTCGATAAATGCCCAAGCGTCGCGGGGAACGTCGCAAAGTGGACCGCGGACATCCTACTCTCCGAACTCTCAGACTACCTCTGATGACCGGTTGTTATTGAACAAACCATAAAAGAACCGTACGTATTCCCCTAACCAGCCATGGCAAGCAACCTTCTCAGACGCGCCAGACTCTTCCTCCCGTTCATCGGCCTCATCATCCTATTTTTCATTATATATTCCTTGAACATCAATGCCATCATCGACGCGTTCCTTTCCATCAACCCCCGGTATGTGATTGTCGCACTCGCCTTGTCGCTGCCGATGATCTTCGCTCGCACCGCGGCATGGCAGCTCATCATGCGCGACCAGAAGATCCATGTCGGTTTTTTTGACTCTGCGAAGCTCTTCTTGATAGGCCTGTTCTACGGGATCATTACCCCAGGATACGTGGGGGAGCTCGCACGGGTCGCCTACCTGAAGGAACGCACCCGGACGCCGTACGGGAAGCTGTTCGTTAACACGGTAGTGGAGACCTTCGTCCACACCATCTCACTTTATGGGATGATGGTCATCGGCGCGGTGCTGGTCATCGGAACCATCCCGAATCTCCTGCCGCTTACGGCCTTGTGGATCATCGGCGCGTGCCTCATCGCCCTGTATTTCACTCGGAAAGGACCAGGGGAGAAGCTTTTCCATTTCCTCATCAAGTACGCTATTCCGAAGAAGATGCAGGGGCAGCTGTCGTCGTTCGTTGACACCTTCTACCTGGATTTTCCGCATTTCAAAGCGATGATCCTGCCTTTCTTGTTCGGCGTCAGCACCTGGATTATCGTGTTCACCCAGGAGTACATCATCGCGCTCTCGCTGGGGCTTGCCATCCCGTACTTCATGTTCCTGCTCCTGTACCCGATCGCGAATACCGCAGGGTTCATCCCGATCACGTTCGCCGGGCTCGGCACGCGGGAGTTCACCGCGATCTTCATCTTTTCGACGTTGTATGCGATTCCAGAGGAGAAAGTACTAGTTCTGTCGCTTGTTGGATTCATGGTCACGGATGTGTTCGTGGGAGTGATTGGGTTTTTCCTGTCGCTGACAGAAACCCACATGAAAAATCAGGATGCAACAACCACTGGGGATTAGTCCCTCAAGCCGACTCCCTTGGCTGCTCCAATCCCCGGGATACTGAGTCGTTTTGCGATCCGGTCGATGATCTCGGTGGATACGATCGTGAGCACAAGGTAGATGATTGCGATCATCGCGAAGATTTCGAGGTACCGGAAGGTGTGCGCGGCGATGAACTTCCCCTCTGCGGTGAGCTCTGACACTTGGATGATGTACGCGATGGACGAGTACTGAAGCAGATAGATGAACTCATTGGACCAGGCTGGGATGGAGACGCGCAGTGCCTGGGGCAGGACCACATGCTGGATCGCCTGCAGTTTGCCCAAGCCAAGGGACCTGGCCGCGACCATCTGACCTGATTCGATGGACTGGATTGACCCCCGAAGGTACTCAGCCTGGTACGCCCCGCTGTTGATTGCAAGGCCGATGAGAGCCGCTTGTAACGGGGTAAAAATGATGCCGACCGAGGGGAGACCAAAGTAGATGATGAAGAGCTGGACTAAGAGAGGGGTACCCCGGATAAGCTCGATGTATCCGATGCAGAACCAGTTGACCCCCTTGGTCCCGTACACCCGCCCCAATGCCAGGCTTAACCCGATGAAGAACCCAGCGGTGATGGAAACGAACGTGAGCAGGAAGGTGTTACCAAGGCCATTTAGCAAATCAGGCAATGAATGCAGGAAGAACGGCAGGAAATCAGCCAAGGCTCCTAGTCACCTCCATAGAGCGCACCAATCCTTCCGAGGAACTCCCGTGCCCGCTGCGTTTTCGCGTTCGTGAACATCTCCTTAGGTGGGCCTTGCTCCACGATGTAGCCACCCTCCATGAAGATGATCTCGTCTGCGACATTGCGGGCGAACCCCATCTCATGGGTCACGACCAGCATTGCGACCTTCCCTGCAAGTGATTTCATGACGTCAAGGACATCACCGATGAGCTCTGGGTCGAGGGCTGATGTCGGCTCATCGAACAGGATGATGTCAGGGTCCATGGCAAGCGCACGTGCGATCCCGACTCGCTGCTTTTGACCGCCCGAGAGTTGGGCGGGATACTGAGATGCCTGCTTCTCAAGTCCGACCCGACGCAGCTCCTCGAGCGCTCGCTTCTGTGCTGTTTCTTTATCGATTTTTTTCACCTTTTCCAGGCCGATGCTGATGTTACGTAGTGCGGTGAGATGGGTGAATAGGTTAAACTCCTGAAAGACAAACCCGATCTTTTCCCGAATTCTGTTAATATCTGCCTTTGGGCTGGTGATCTCCTCGCCGTCCAGCCAGACCTCACCTTTATCAGGTGGGCTGAGTTGATTGATACAGCGTAGCAGCGTGCTTTTCCCGGTGCCACTTGGCCCAATAATCACCTTGGTTTGTTCTTTCTCCATCGTGAAGGAAACGCCTTTCAGGACCTCGACGTTGCAGTAGGTCTTGTGAATATCTTTTACCTCAAGCATGGACATGATGTCTTCCCCCTTTCTTCATCGGTGTGCCTCCGCTTGGAAGCCTGCCATCTGGTATTTCTTTTCTACGACCCTAAGGGTTTTGTTCGCGGTAAACACAAGAACGAAGTAGATGGCAGCAATGAGGAGGAACACCGGCAGGACTAAGCTTGGGTCACGGACCTGGATGTAGCGACCCTGTCGCATGAGCTCAATCACTCCGATGCCGAATGCAAGCGAAGTATCCTTGAGAAGGATCGTGAATTCGTTGGACCACCCCGGGATTGATATACGGAGCATCTGCGGTAGGATTACGTACCTGATCGCTTTTAGCTTCGACATCCCAAGCGAGTACGCGGCGTTGATCTGTCCGACCGGGATAGAGTTGATCGACCCGCGGTAGATCTGCGCCTGGTACGCGGCGCTCCTTAACCCCAGCCCAATGACTGCGGAGGTGAACGCATCGAAGGAAATTCCCAGCTGAGTGAGTCCGAAGTAAATAAGAAAAAATAACACAAGGAGTGGGATGCCTCGGAAAACTTTCTCGAAAATCAAGATAGGGTAGGCGAGAGGTCGCGGTCCATAGGAGCGCCCAATTGCGAGGAGGATCCCTGCAGAGGTCCCAAGGAGGATGCCAAATGCGGTGAGCCCCAGGGTCACACCAAGGCCGTTCAGGAGTTGGGGGAGTGAGTCGATCAGCGTTTCAAGCGCCAATGAATCACTCCATGTGTTGTTTAGGTCGTGAAGTATTGTTGGATGAGCTCATTCCAGTATGGTGACGTCATGATTGTTGCTAACTCTGTGTTGATCTTGTTGAGGAGTGCTGTGTTTCCTTTTTGTACTGCAAACCCATAGGATTCGTTCGTTGGAATATTGAGAACTATCCTCACCGGATCGGTAAGGGTAAATGCTTTTGCGACTGGTGAATCGATGACAACTGCACCTACACGGGCAGGACCGATGAGAAGGTCATTGACCGCATCGGTGTACAGGTCGTAGCTGTTGAACTTGCTTTGCGGTATTTTTCCGGTTGCATAGAAGGTGTCGTTGATCCATTGCCACCCTGTTGTCCCGGTCTGGGCGCCAAGGGTGTAATTTGCCAAATCATTGACATTGGTGATGTTGACACCGGAGCCGATTTTCACAAGCACCGATTGATTAGCATCGTAGTATGGGTTGCTGAAATCAACTTGTTGCCTTCTTTCATCGGTAATGGTCATGCCTGCGGCGATGACATTGATCTTCCCGGTCTGAAGCTCTGGTATCAAGGAGTCGAATCCTATATCCTGGACTGTGACATTATAGCCCGCATCCCGGAGGATCCTGGTAATCAAGTCAATGTCAAAGCCAATGATGGTTCCATTCGCGGCTTTGTATTCAAAAGGTTTAAAATCCGAGGATGTCCCGATAATGATGGTGTTCGTTTTTTGTTGCTGCGTGCATCCTGATATCGCGACTGCACCAATCAGGAGCGCCGATATCAGAACAAGGGAAATTATTTTCTTACTTTCTTGCATGGCCTCTCCCTACCATTTTAAGAATGATAACCGGTGGCTATTATTTAAAGATATTACTTTTATGAATCGTATAAATCGAAAAAAGACTGGTTAGTCATTATAATATATTATAGATGGTTTAGATAGTCGATCAGTCCTGGGGTGATCATGGGATGATCATCGATGACCGGGTATCCAAACGGCAGGATGGTTGAATGTACTGCATCGTGTTTGATTTCTACTTCTCGCGCTATCTCGATGTCCTCGAGGCGCATCCCTAGGCAAATCGCTTGGGCGACGAATGCGGCGCCGTCGATGGAGAGCTGGAGGCTGCCGAGATGCCGTGTGTAGAATCGAGACGCATCGCTAATCATCGTCTTCGTTCGACCTCGGGGTCGTTCGTAGCCGAGCAATCCACCGATGATGATGACGTCGCAAGAACGACAGTCGTTTGATGTCAGCGGTTTTTTTGCCTGAGGATCAAGGATGATACCGCGCTTGCCAGAGAACACAAGGTCAGCCTTTTCTCGTTCGACACGGCCGAGCAGCTGTAACGCCTCCGCGGTCTTTTTCTTCGTGACGCGGGTGAACACAAGTTGATCCTTCCAGAGTTTCGCGCAGTGTTGGTACTCAAGAAGAAGCCAGGGTGACAGCGACGCTTCGCAGTGCTCAATTGCAAGTATCGGGTGTGGTCTCATACTCTCCAGAGTCGTACTACATGGATAGGTGATACTAAAATTTTCTGCGAAAAAGTATTTGAATCTTCATATCATCGGCGGTATGGTGCTATGGATCGGCTCGGAAACTATGAGATAAGGCCTTTTACGAAGGACCGCCGGAACGTCGTCCTTGTGACCACGGAAGGGAAACGTCGGCGCAATGCGCACGCGCTCTTAGAGGTCGATGTGACCCTCGCGCGTGGGATCATGCAACGAATAAAGGAGGAGAATCTCAACGATGTTTCGTTCACCGGATGGGTCATTAAATGCATCGCTCAGGCGGCAAGCGAACATAAACTCTTGAACGCGTATCGCCAGGGTCGTCGCAAGCTCGTGCTGTTTGACGATGTCGATGTTTCCATGCCCATCGAACGAGAGGTCAATGGGGAGGCGCTCCTCATAGGGTACATCATCCGGAAGGCGAACGAAAAATCAGTCGCAGACATCACCCGTGAGATCCGTAGCGCACAGCAGAAACCTCTGAACACACACTTCCAGGCATTCGATGATCAGTTGACTCCGTGGGAACGCCGCTTGCTCCGTGCGCCTGTGTTTATGAAAAAACTTGGCCTGGTTCTCATGCGGAGAAACGGGATGCTCAAGAAGAAGCACCTTGGGACTATCGGGGTGACTGCGATCGGGATGAAAGGCAGATTCCCTGGGTTTGTGATTGGGATGGGCGGCCCGATTGGGACGTTCTTCGCCCTCGGGGGCATCACACAGAAACCGGGTGTGGTCGACGGTAAGATTCAGGTGCGTGAGTTTCTTCACCTGACGATTCATGTCGACCATGATGTCGTGGACGGAGGCCCCGTGGCGCGTTTCATAGACCAGTTGGTGACACTCCTGGAAACAGGGTTTGGGTTGTCTTGATCTTCATCGATGGGATCTCTGACGAAGCATGCCTGCTGTAGTGTATCACCTCAGAGAGGAAAAGTGACAGACGGTCATCCTTTATGTATTTTTCATCTGTTTTTGAGTTATTCTTATAATCTCCTTGGCTCTATGGACTCGTGTCACCTCCTGTTCAGGAGGTTAATGGCGATTCTCGTATGGGGAACTATCGCGAATAAACTACAGAAAATCGGTTAGAGGGTATCGTGTATGAGTAACAAAGAAAAAATCGTTGAAGTGCTCCATCTCGTCGAGGGGAAAAAGGAGAACTTCGAGGTCGTTCTCGAGGCGTTGGACAAATTTTTTCAGAACCTGCGGGTGGAGGTCGAGGATTGGAAAATCTCTATGGAGGAGTTTGAGGAAGGAACCCGCATCTTCGTGCGGTTTCAGGTGATTGTGAAACGGTAGGTGATTCGTTATGGCCGTAGAAAAAAAGAAGAAAACAAAAAAAACGTTGTCCGATAAGCAATCCGATCCTGACCGCGTCCTCATGAATCCTGAGGAATGGGAGGATAAAGCTGGTCGCAAGGTCATCAGTGAATACCATAAGGATCGCGTTCCGCAGGGTCCTGCCGTCGAGACCTCTGAGGTCGTGACGACAAAAGAGGAGAGAGCGTCCGAAGCCCCGGAGAAACCCGCCCTTGAGCACCACACGATGAAGACATCACAGGTGTTTGATGTCTCGACGATCGAGATGCTCGCCTACGCGGTCTCCCGGTCTCTGTTCCGCAGCGGCGTCCAGATCCCACTCAAGGTGAAGGACGTCATGGACATGGACATCGCGGTGAAGGATACGAACGTGATTCTGAACACCAACGACGTTTCCTTTTCACTGCCGCCTCTGAAGATCTGGCACATCATCTTCTCGTACAAGGGCAGGCCAGTGTTCGAGTACGGACGAGGGGAGAACGACACGCTTAAGATCCATTACGGGCGTGCATTCCATTTCCTTCTTGCAATGTGGCTTGGGGGACGGGGACGAAGGAAGGCAAGACAGAATGCCACGGAGAAAGCATGCATGGAAGTCGCGCAGACCTCCAAGGAGAAAGACGGGCAACAGGCAAGCTAGCGTTGCAGGTGGTCCATGACAGAGCAGACGACGGACTCCACCCCCGGAGTTTTTTATCACGAAAACTTGCGCTGCGTCCGAAGGATCATGACGGCACGCTTCGGCCTCTCAATCGTGTCAGTCCGGCCAATAGATATCGGGGTCTCTCGGCTCTCCCTCCCAGTCAGAATCACGGGACGGAACAAGCGAGGGAAAAAAACACGTTATTTCGGCAAGATCATGAGTTACAGCGACATGCTGACAGACCGGTCCATACAGCTGTTGAAAAATGTGTACCTCCAAATCCACGCCAAGCGGCCTCTCTTCGGAATCTTTGAGACCACCGAGGAAATGGCACAGGATCATTTCGAACGATTGGAGACGTTATATCGCCTCGGGATTCCCACGGCCAAACCATACGGATACTACTGGCTGAGAGGCCAGTCATGGTTGGTGGTGACGGAATATCTCGATGCAAAGCCAATCTCTTCGTTTCACGAGATCAAACCGGAGATCGTCGACATGGTCTTTCGGTACCTGTACCGCATGCATCGCAAAAGGGTTTTCCATGGCGATCTGAAACCGGACAACATCATGGTGGGGGACACCGTCTACATCCTTGATATCGGTCATCTCCAGAAAGATGTTCCATCGCGGTACAAACTGGCCTATGACCTTGCGTGTCTTCTCTGCTGTTTCCTCGAGTTCTGCCCCATCGATGACATCCTCACCCTCGCCCGCCGGTACTATGCTCCCCAATCGCTTGAGGCGGCGGCCGAGTACATCGACCTGGTACAGATGCGCCCCGATATTCATTTCAACGATGATACCAAGAAAAAGCTTCTGGTGTCCCTCCACCATTAGGCGGACAGAAAAAAATCATTGGCGGCCCTCATGAGCAAGAAACTCAACGTCATCGATTTGGACAACACCCTGCTGCCGTATAACTCATGGGGGAAATGCGTGATGGAGTTCCTCCAGAGGCCTCGGTGCTTCATGCCAATCATTTACTATTCTCTGCTTCGGGGTTTCGGGTTGCTTTCTCGGGGGATGTATCAGAAAAGCCTTTTAGGAGTCATCAGAAAAACTCCTGACTATGAAGACATCATGCGAACCTTTGGCGAATCTTTGTACGAGGATGTCTGCACCCCGCTGCTTCGCTTCGTCCAGGAGGAGACCGATGAGGGGACCGTGGTCGTGCTTTGCACCGCCTCACCAGAGGATTACGTGAAATATCTCTCAGCGAAATTAGGGTGGCAGTATGTCTCGAGCACCCTCGATCAGGATCTCACGCATTTCAACCACATGTTTCGGGAGAAAAAAATAACCGCGATACAACAGCGTTACCCACGTAAGGACTACGACTATCATCTCGCGATGTCAGACGATCGAAAAGACTTCGGGCTTCTGAAGCTCTTCGAAGCCTCCTATTTGGTTCGTAAAGGTCGTTGGAAAGAGATATATCCTCCTGAAGGAGAACAAGAAAGAATCTGGCCTGACCTATAGGAGCGAGCAACGGTTTGACGCGTGAAAAGGGAGAGCCTACCAGGTGAATTTATTTTTTTTGCTGTTTGATGAGGGCGACCGCATGTAGCTCGATACGGGTGCCTTCTTTGGTGGTCTCGACTGAGAATTTCCATTGCTCCATCACAGCGTTCATATCCTTGAACCATTTCTTCAGCTCGAGGTTTTTTTCATTTGCCGCGGTTCCAATATTCTTCGTTGGCATAGTCACGTCTCCAGATGGTAAGGCGGAATGACTTATTCGTTCTTATAATTTGGGGACGATGGTGCGGTGGTCATACACGGTAATCCGTATTCAGACAGAATGTATAAATAACGGTCTGTGAGATTCTGAGACGTTCCATCTTGACCACCAGGATGTTCTACGAGAATGGTGTGCATATGAATCGAAAGAACTATAATTTGGACGATGAAATTCAGATGATCGCTAAAAAAATTACAGAGGAGATCGAAACTGCCAGCAGCCATGATATCACAGACACCTCCTTCGCAAAAAAGATCTTACAGTTATCAGACCTGCACCATACGAAAAAGCTTCTGCAGGAGATCGAACACGATTCAGAGGGGAAGGTGTGCTCGATCGAAAAGATGGCGGTGATACAGGCGCTGCTCCTCTCCACCTGGCTGCAACGACTGTATTTCATCATCAGGTCGTTCTTCATGACGCTGCTGGGAGCGATCATCGCCTTTGTGTACGTGATGTACTTCGGGAAAATCGACATCTACTTGACAGCGCTCATGGGCCTGATTATCTTTGTCGTGACGCTCATGGTCACCCGCTTGTTTGACTCACAGATCTTCAGGACAACCAATCGGGTGGTCCGGTGGCTTGGGAAGTACGAGAGGTTTCGTGATTTCATAATCAATCACTTTTAGCTGCCGTCAAAAGGATTTTTCTTTGCAGAATGACAATGTATTTATAACACTTGGATATTAATATCTGTCATTCATCATTATTATGTATAGGGGGCTTGAAGACCATGAATGAAAAAAGGACCATAGGGAAGCTTTTGATTGCCGTGTGTCTGACGATGCTTATGGTGGTACCAGGAACCGCGCTCTCCATAGCCGCACAAAGCACCGAGTCGACCGTTGCATCATTACCACGAACCACATCGATTTCTCCGTCATTTAATCCGCCCAGCTCTTTTGATCTGCGCAATGACGACGGACATGACTATGTGACCTCCGTGAAGGATCAAACTGGGGGGACCTGCTGGACCCATGGGACGATGGCTGCCCTCGAAGGGAACCTCCTCATCACGGGGAACTGGAACGTGACCGGACATTCTGAGGAACCAAATCTCGCTGAGTATCACCTCGATTGGTGGAACGGTTTCAACACGTACAATAACAGCGATTCGCAAGGCAGTGGCCTCCCCGTCCATGAAGGGGGCGATTATCTCATCGCGTCAGCCTACATCACCCGAGGGGACGGCGCGGTGTACTGCGCAGCCGCGAACGATAACACCGAAGAGGACGCCGCGTGGTACTACAACATCCCCGAGTATCACAACAGCACCTATGAGATCTTCTACCCCAACGATATCGAATGGTTCATTGCGGGAACAAACCTCTCTAACATCGACACGATCAAGGAAACGCTGATGACGAACGGCGTCATGGGGACCTGTATTGACTATGAAAATAATTATATCCATAGCTACGGGAGTTACTACGCATTCTATCAACCACCATCTTCACAGACACCACCAAACCATGCGGTCGCGATCGTCGGCTGGGATGACGCCAAGGTCACACCAGCTCCGCTCCCCGGCGCCTGGATCTGCAAGAACAGCTGGGGCTCGGGGTGGGGGCCTGAGGGCGGCTATTTCTGGGTCTCCTACTACGATAGATGGTGCGGCCAGAACCCGGAGATGGGTGCGGTATCATTCCAGGATGTTCAACTCCATCCCTATGACCATACCTATTACTACGATTACCATGGATGGCGGGACACCCTCACCGACATCTCCGAAGCCTTCAACGCATTCACGGCACAGGGGAACGAAACACTCCAGGCGGTGAGCTTCTACACCGCAACCGATGGAGTCGGATACGAGGCGAAGGTGTACGGGCGGTTTGAGGGTGGTGCACTGCAGAATGAACTGGCAAGCGCATCAGGGACCATCGATTACAAGGGATATCACACGGTCACGCTTGCTCATCCGGTGAGTCTGACTGCGGGTGACCCGTTCTACATCTACGTCAAACTCCTCGCGGGTGGCCAGGCGATCGATCGGACGTCCATTGTGTCGACCCTCCTTGCGGTAAAGGATCGTGGCACCGAGGTGAAATCCGTTGCCCACGCCGGTGAGAGTTACTATTGGGCGGGGTCGTCCTGGGCGGATCTCTATGAGTACGATTTCCACAACGAGTCACGGAACCAGACCGCGAACTTCTGCATCAAAGGGCTTACGACCGGCGGGAGTACACCGAGGAACCCTGATTTGAGCACCGAAGGAGGCCTTTCTTGGACCGGCATCAAACCAGGGGCGACCGCCCATGGGAATTTCATCGTGGAAAACATCGGGGACCCCATGTCGCTGCTCGACTGGAGGATTGAGACATGGCCATCCTGGGGCACCTGGACGTTCCAACCACAGAATGGCACAGGACTGACGCCGGAGGACGGGGCGTTCACCGTGCAAGTAACGGTTGTTGCTCCTTCGCAGAGAAGCGAATTTAACGGGACTGTGAAAATTGTGAACATCCACGACCCCAATGATTTCGCTCTCATCCCCGTCTACATGAAGACGCCGCTTGTTGTCCCACCGACAGCCCTTCAGTTGCTCTGGCAATTCCTCCAAGAAAGACTCCATCTGTTGGTGAATCACTTCTTTAACCGCTAGGCGAGGCCTCACCGTCCTCACTTTTTTTATCTCTTTTCTTTTATTCAAGGCTGGTTTTATATAAAAAACGACTTTTAATACTCCTTTCATCATAACTATTATATATTGCCTACTCCTTATTTTACGTGTAAAATCCTTGACTGGAGGAAAAAGATATGTTGAAGAAACCATCAAACAATAATATGATATCGACGCTTCACGTCGGCTGCGCTGTTCTACTGGCCTTCTTGCTCGTAACGTCCTCGTGCGCGTATATAAAAGCATCCGCGTTCGGGAATGTTCGCAACAGCCCACCGAATGTTCCCAGCAACCCGTTTCCAAGCAATGGATCAACGAACGTCTCGGTCACCCCTCTGCTCAACTGGACTGGAGGTGATCCTGACAACGACACCGTCACCTACAACGTGTTCTTCGGGACTAATCAAACACCACCCCAAGTCGCCACCAACATCTCCACGACCATATTCAGCCCAGGAATCCTAAACCTGACTACGACCTACTACTGGAGAATCATCGCTTGGGACAACAACAGCCAATCAGCAACAGGTGATCTTTGGATGTTCACCACGAGGGGCAACCTACCGCCATACCAACCAAGCATCCCATTCCCAAAGAATGGATCGATCAACGTCTCACTCACTGCACAACTGAGCTGGACCGGAGGTGA
>DATKKD010000046.1:0-8741 GCA_035543435.1 Thermoplasmatota archaeon | reverse complement strand
CATACAAGAACACGTCACCCTGTACACGAACCATTTTGCGACTCGGATACAAGAGAAGCACGGTGTTGTGACACATCTTGTGATACAGAACCGGGAGACTAACGAGGAAATAAGCATTGAGACCGATCTGTGCGTCATTGCTACCGGTACAAAACCAGAAACCATGCTTGCGAAACGCATCGGATGCGCCATCGGGAAAACCGGCGGCATCCTCGTGAACGACAACGCGGAGACCTCCGTCAAGAACGTCTATGCGGTCGGCGATTGCACCGAGTACCGTGATTTCGTGACCGGTGAACCGATTTGCGTCGGCCTTGGCAGCATCGGGGTGCGACAAGGCATCGCAGCAGGGACCAACGCGGCGGGAGGGACCTACAGTCTTCCCAAAGGCCTCTTGATGTCGCGGACTTCAAAGTTTTTCGGGGTCGAAATCGCGGCGGTGGGACCAACCCAAGACTCTTTAAAAAATAAAATCATGACCACAGGAAAATACAAAGGTTCATCGCTCCCTGATTATTTCCCCGGAGGTGAACCCATCACCATGAAAATCCATATCGAAGAACCCTCTGGCAGGATCCTTGCAGCCCAGGCAGTTGGGAGTAACGCAGCTCAGCGTATCAACGTGTACGCATGCGCCATTCTCAACACCCTCACGGTTGATGATGTACGGAAAATGGAGACGACCTATGCGCCACCGATCGCTCCCACGCTTGACACGCTCACCTTGGTGGGTGATGTGGTTGCGTTGAAACGCGCACGAAAAAAACGGGGACCATGAACATTCTTCATCTCGCTGACACACACCTAGGGTACTCCGCCTATCGGAAAACAACTGAGGAGGGCGTCAACCAGCGGGAGGTCGATATCTATGACGCGTTCCATCAGGTTGTGGACTATGCGATTCATACCAAATCAGACTTGGTGATTCATGCTGGTGACCTCTTCGATTCGGTGCGTCCGACGAACCGCGCGATCACGGTCGCTGTGCAAGAGCTGCTCCGCCTCTCCAATGCAGGAATCCCGGTGGTGATGATCTCCGGGAACCATGAGACGCCGAAATTAAAGGAGACTGGGAATATTTTTTCGATCTTCGAGCACATCGACCATGTCACGCCTGTTCACCGCAATCAGTATGAGAAACTCGAATACAAATTAAACGGGGAATCCCTCACGCTGCACGCGATCCCGCAGTGTCAGACCCCGAAAGAATTCGACGTGAATCTCCAGAAGATAACCGTGGATAAAAAATCAGATTTTAATGTCCTGCTCGTGCATGGAGCGGTACTAGGGATCAAGGAATTCAAAATGAATGAGTTTAACGAACTGTTCATCCCGGTGAACCGACTGAAAGACGAGTTCGATTACATCGCGCTTGGTCACTACCACACCTATACGAAACTCCAGAAGAACGCGGTGTACGCAGGATCAACCGAGCATCTTTCCTTTACTGAGGCGCCGGACCAGAAAGGGTGTGTCACGGTGACGCTCGGAAGCAGCCTGAAACAGAAATTCATCCCTGTGAAGGTCCGCCCGATGCTCGACCTTCCCCCACTCGATTGTTCCGGCCTTACCGCCGACCAGGTCTCACGCACCATCAAGGAGCTGGTTAGCACCCTTGATCCCGCCGGTAAAATCATCCGTCTGCGCCTTGAGGACATCGCCTCAGCGGTACAGCACGGAGTCGATTTTCATCGTATAAACGACCTATGCCGGACCGCGGTGCATTTCGAGGTCAAGACCACCACCGCGAAAACACCAGAGGCGCTCGTGCGGGATAGCGTACAGTTGCAGTCGCTTGCGGATGAATACAAAAAATTCCTTGATCTTCAGAAGCCCCCGGAGAGAGACGTGCTCTACAGGCTCGGGCTTGAGTACATCAACAAGATTATCGAACAAGATGACCACCTATGATCCTGAAATCGCTTCATCTTAAAAACTATCGAAAATTCAAGGATGTAGTACTAGAGTTCCCTGACGGCATCACTGGAGTGGTCGGGCTCAACGGCGTCGGAAAATCCACGCTCTTCGAGGCAATCGCCTGGGCGTTGTACGGGCCTGCGGCCACACGCACCAGCATCGACCAAATTAAGAGGGAAGGCGCTGAGCCTACCGACCCCTGTCGGGTGGAACTTGAGTTCATCTTCGAGGACGATACCTACCGCGTCGTCAGGGAGATGATCGGGAAGAACCTGCAGGCGTCCGGCACCGCGACTGTGAACGGTAGCGTCGCTGCGACCGGCGCGGACACCCTGACCAGGTTCATCCAACGACGGCTCGGGATGGACTGGAAATCCTTCTACACCTCGCTGTTTGCGAAACAAAAGGAGCTCAACGCGCTCTCCTCTATGAACCCGAGTGAACGCCGACAATTGATCCTGCGGATGCTTGGCATCGACGTGGTCGACGACATCATCCAGGAGATCAGGACGGACGCCAGGGACCGGAAGACCATGGTCGAAAAACTCCAGGCGGATCTCGTCGATGCCGCTGGGCTCAGCAAAAAGGAGGCGTTCGAGCGTGAGCTTGTCGCACTGCACCAGCAGCAAAAAGACTTTACCCAGCGAATCGCTGAACACAAAAAACAACTCCAGAAAAAGAGTGAGGAGCTCACTAAAAACAAAAAGGACTGCGACACGAAAAAAAACGAGTACGAGAGCATCTGTGGGACAAAAGAACATCTCGACGAAACAAAAGCTCAGTTCGAAAAGAAACAGCGTCTTGAACAAGACATCAAAACCAGAAAGACGACCCTTGCACAACGAACGGAGCTACTGAAGCAACAGCAGCAGAAACTCGAGGCGTTTACGACTCTAGAAAAAGACCTCCACGCCCTCGAACAGCAACAACAAAAGAACACCACTCAGTTGGAAAACGCAATAAAAAAACAGGAACAACTCACGGTCACACACCGACGTCATGAGGAGGACGTGAAGGAGCTCACCCAGAAGAAACAGCATATCGAAAAGATGGGACCTCAGGCGAAATGCCCCACCTGCGAACGTGTGCTCGGACAGCAACACGCGACGCTGCTCAAAACCTACAGCGAAGATATCACCAAACAAAAGGAGGAAATGAGCAGGCTCCTTGGTGAACTGAAGACAATTCAGTTCGATACCGGCCGGCTCTCTCGTGAGAAACAGGCACTACAGAAAAAAGGATTGTTCCTACGAAACCAAGAGGTGGAGAGGGGGCGGCTCCAAACAGCAGTCAGTCATCTCTCAGAAGAAATCAATCGGGAAGAACGAGAGCTCGACAGCATGAAAAAAGAAACACAGGCGCTACAGATGGTCACCTTCGATGAGAAACACTACGAGAAGATACGATCCAAAGTTACTGAGACTTACAAAACCTACCAGGCGGCACTCCAAGCACTTGATATCCTCAAAGATACCTATCAGACCATCATGGTCAGGCAGAAAGAATACGAAGGGAAGCAGAACCTGCTCCTTCAGCAACAGCAGCAACTCGAGCAGCGCATCCAGGAGCAGGAGGTAATCGCGACCAAGCTTGCTGCCGCTCGGAAGAACGCGCAGCACCTCGTGGCGCTCACAGAGATCATGGATTCGTATCGCAGCTACCTCATCTCGCAGATACGGCCCACCCTCTCTCAGCATGCCTCGGAGTTACTCGCAGAGCTCTCAGACGGGAAATACACGGAAATCGAGCTTGATGAGGACTACAACCTCCTCGTGTACGACCAAGGGTCTGCGTACGGCATCGAACGGTTTTCCGGCGGTGAGGAGGATCTCGCGAACCTCTGCATACGGCTGGCAATCTCTGAGATCATCACGGAACGTGCAGGGAGTGTGTTTCAATTCATTATCCTTGATGAGATCTTCGGGTCGCAGGACGACGTACGGAAACAGAACATCATCAAAGCGCTCAATGGGTTCTCCTCGAAGTTCAGACAGATCTTCCTCATCACGCACGTGGACGACATCAAGCAGTTCACAGAGCACACCATCGAGATCTCAGAAAGCGAGCAGGGTATGAGCACCCTAGCTCTGATATAAAGAAAGAAAAAAATGAGGAAAGACTTGTTTTTAGTGTCTGAACAGATGCTTTCGTTTTGGTTTTTCCTCAGGCTCGTGCTGCGGGTTCAGCGACGGGGGGATCTCGATCTCCTCGTCTGGCACGCTCGTCTGCACCGGCTCGGTGGTGCGGTGCTTCAGGTGCTCAACGGAAGTGAAGAGTTTGTTGAAGAGGTCTTCGTTGGTAGCGAACCAGGATTGCCACTCCTGCAGATCCTCTTTTAAGGTCTTGTTCTCCGCCTCGGTCTCCTCGTAAAGCTGGAACAGTTTGATCAGTCGTTCCTTCTCTTTCTCAAACTCAGTGGAGACCTCCTCGAATTTGGTTTTGAAGCTTGCGAACTGTTCGAACCCTTTGAGCTCCTGGACTTGCTTCTCCAGGGCTCTGACCTGCTCGTCCTTCGCGGTGAACTCGCCACGCATCTTCTCAAGGTTGCTTTCCAGCTGTGCTCTGATGTTCTCGGACTTTAAGATCTGGGTGCGGAATTCTTCGACCTGGTGCACGTCTCTCTCTTTCTCCTCGAGTTTTTGGGAGAGTGTGTGGATCCGTGCGGTCGCGTCCCGCTCGAACGCCGACCTGGTTTGCTCCGTACTGCGTAATTGGTCTTCGAGCTCTGCGACTCGTTTCTCTTGCATTGCGAGGGATTCTTCTTGGTTCTTGTACGCCTCCCAGAGTTTTACGAGGCGGTCTTTTTCCTTCTCAAGCTCTTGGCTGTACCTGCGGGCGCCCTCGGCTGCTTCCTCACGTCGTTGCTCTGCATCGGTGAGCCGCAGCTCAAACGTGTGGATCATCTGATCCATCTTGTTAAGTCCGTCTAAATCAAGCATGGACTGGATTTTCGCGAGGTCATCCATACCTTTTGAAAAGGAGCTTTTGATGGAATCAAGTTCCGTTGACGCTTGCTGTAACCGCTCCATAAAAGAATCACGTGGTCCCCTCGCCCTCACCTCATTCATATTCTCTTCAGTCATGAGTCTTGCCTTCCCATTCTCTTAGTTATGTGACAGGAGAATAAGGTTGTGTATATTTAAGGGTTGTTATTTTCTTTTTCATTATCGAGGAAAAACAATATTTTTTTATTGCGTTTTCTCAGGGCCGCTAAACTAATAAACACAGGTGTGCATACCTCTTCCTGCACTGCGGAAGTCACCTTGGAGGGAACAACGGGATGGGACTCTTCGAAAGAATTAGAGGCAGTAAGTTTTCAGCAATTATTCAACGGATTTTCGGGAAGAAGCACGCGAAGATCGGGATCTACGGGCCGCCGAACGTGGGAAAGACGACGCTAGCGAACCGGATCCTCCGCGATTGGACCGGGGACATCATGGGGAGCGTCTCCGAGGTTCCGCATGAGACACGTCGTGCGAAATGGAAAACCGACATCAGGATCGATAACAGGGGGTCGTCGCTGGTCATGGATCTCGTAGACACCCCCGGGATCTCGACGAAAATTGATTACAAGGAGTTCATGAACCTGTATGGGATGTCCAAGGAGGATTCACGGTTGCGCGCGAAAGAGGCGACCGAGGGTGTGATCGAGGCGATCCGCTGGCTTGACGATATTGACGGCGTGGTGCTGGTCATGGACGCGACCCAGGACCCGTTCACGCAGGTGAACGTGACAATCATCGGGAACCTCGAGGCGCGTGACCTGCCGGTCCTCATCGCCGCGAACAAAATCGATGCGGAGAATGCAAGCCCTGCGACCCTGAAATCCGCGTTCCCTCAGCATCCGGTCATCCCCATCAGTGCGCTTACGGGGTATAACACTGAGAATCTGTACACGATGATGGTCAAGGAGTTCGGGAGGAAACGGAGGAAGAAGAGGTAGGCGATGCATAAGAAAGACACCGCGATAGCGTTCAACCTCATATCCCGCCAGAAATTCGAACGACTGTCCTCTGCCGACAAACTGTCCTACATCCTGCAGGAGGTCAAGGAAGGAAGGATCCTTGTGCTTGAACATGGGCTGACCGCGACCGAGCAGGCTACCCTGATCGAGCGTACGATGAAAGAGATCAATCATGACACCTTCATCGGCATCGAGATCAGCGGGTATGAGAACGAAAAGACCGGGTTCTTCCAGCGGGTGTTCGGCATGGAAAAACACCCGAGGATGACGGTGATTGGCCCCGCGCATCTCCTGCGTTTGGTGCATAAGGACAACGACATGATTCAGACCACAATCATTCCTGGGAGAGGGGCTGGGTAATGCCGCATCAGTGCCTCCAATGCGGCCATGTGTTCGAGGACGGATCCTCGCAGATGCTCAAAGGATGCCCGGGCTGTGGAGGTAATCGGTTTTATTTTACGAAACAGCCGCTCAGCGCGGAGGAAAGAGAAATTCTTCGCAGCGCGGAGGGCAAGGACATCCCGACCAAGATCATGGATCTTGCGGTCGATAAAAACATCGAGACAGGGAAAAGCACAGAGACATGGATCACCATTAAACCGAAGGACCTCAGGTCCGTCATCAAAGACCGTGCCGAACAAGAAAAAACTCTCAAAGGACCGCCTCATGCCGAGCCGATCAGTGATGAAGAGCGCCAGAAACTCCTCAAGAAAATCAGGGAGGAGACGAACCATTCTGATATCCCTGAGACGATCGAGGTGGAACAACCAGGGAAATACCGAATCAACCTGAAAGGGCTGCTGGAGAAAGAGCCGATCGTCATCAACAAGGACGGCGCGTACACGATCCATCTCCCCTCGGTGTTTAAGATGCCTGCTGAGAAGCGATCAAAGAAACGAAAATAAATACCTCACGAGCTCCAATTGGAGGAGTGCCATTACCTTTTTATTGAAGGCGTTGATACAGCCTGTTGTGGTAGCCATGAATTGGTACGATGAGGTTGAATACATCAGAACCCAGGCGAGGAACAACAACGAGCTGTTCGCTGACTCACTACCCATGATCGCGAGTGAGAACGTGCTGTCGCCCCTCTGCCGTGAGATGCTCCTTTCTGATTTCCATGGGAGGTACGCGGAGGGCACGCCAGGGAACCGGTATTACGAGGGCTGTAAATATTTCGATCTCGTCGAAGAGAAAGCGATGGAGCTTGCGCGGAAGCTGTTCCACTGCAGCTACGCTGACGTGCGGCCGACCGCGGGAACTACCGCGAACATGGCGGTGCTCAAGGCGTTCATCAAACCAGGGGAGACCGCGATCGTACTGGATACCGCGAACGGGGCGCACATCTCCTTCGGGAAATATGGTGCTGCTGGTGTCCGAGGCATCAACCTCGTGTCGTTTCCCTTCAGTGACGACATCATGAACATCGATGTGGAGAACGCGGTGAAGCTTATCAGACAGATCAAACCCAAGCTTGCTCTCACCGGTCAATCCGTTTTCTTGTTCCCGACACCTCTCAAACAGATCGCTGAGGCTGCGCATGAGGTCGGGGCAATCGTGATCTACGATGCTGCGCATGTGCTCGGCCTTATCGCCGGGAAACGCTTCCAGGATCCCTTACGGGAGGGTGCGGACGTCATGAACGGCAGCACCCATAAGACGCTGCCAGGGCCGCAGGGTGGTATGATCCTTTCCGATCATGCAGGTGCGACCGAGGAGGACAAGGCGTTTCTGCGGAAACTCGGCTTCGGGGTGTTCCCGGGGGTGACGTCCTCGTACCATCTCCATCATGTCGCGGCGAAGGCGATCGCGTTCGCCGAGCACCTGGAGTTCGGCGAGGCGTACGCTGACCAGACGATCAAGAACGCGAAACGTCTCGCGCACGCACTCCATGACCGGGGCTTCAAGGTGTTCGGGGAGCGGCTCGGGTTTACCGAGTCACATCAGGTGCTGGTCGACATCGGACCGGGAAAGGGGAAAGAGGCGTCGAAGACCCTTGAGGATGCCGGCGTCATCACGAACATGAACATGATTCCTGGCGACCAAGACCCATTGAACCCGTCAGGCTTGCGGCTCGGGACCCCCGAGCTCACCCGCATCGGGATGAAGGAGCAGGACATGGACGAGGTCGCGACCTTCTTCCAGCGCGCCTTGCTGAAGAAGGAAAACACGAAAAAAATCCAGAAAGACATTAAGGCGTTCCGGAAAGATTTTCAGACGATCCACTACTGCTTCACTAAGGGATACCGAGGGTACGATTACCATAAGTTGGTCTGACATGTGGGTCGCGCTCACCGGCACACCAGGGACTGGGAAAACGACGGTCGCGGCGCTGTTACGGAAGAAAGGGTACGCGGTCATTGACCTGAACAGGCTCGCCATCAGGGAGGGTTGTGTGGCTGGCATTGACCGAGAGAGGAAGTGCAGGCTCGTTGACATCTCAAAAATCAATGCCTCTGTCCGGACCCATTTCGACCGGACCGCCCTTGTGTTCTTCGAAGGCCATATCGCGCATCTGTTGAAGGTGATGGATAAGGTCGTCATCCTGCGATGCCACCCATCGATACTGTATCAGCATCTGCTGAAGAAGAAGTGGGGGGCCAAAAAGATACAGGAGAATATCGAGGTGGAGCTCCTTGATATCATTCTGTGTGAAGCGGTTGGCATCCATCGTAAGACCTCGATTTTTGAGATCGATACCACTCGGAAAACACCGACCGCTGTCACGGCGTCGGTTCTTGAGATCGTCAAGAACAACTTCAGACCGATAAAACAATATAGGATAGGCCAGATTGATTGGTCCGAGGAGATCCTCAACCGACAGCCGTCGTGGGAGACCGACCATGGTTCTTGACCGTTC
>DATKKD010000045.1:0-7127 GCA_035543435.1 Thermoplasmatota archaeon | reverse complement strand
TTAATCAGATTTTCTTTCCAAGATTCTCCGGATGTCGAAGTAGAAGACGGCTGTTAAAATACAAAACACCACAGCGGAACTAAGAAAACCGTACAGAGGAAACACTGCTCTTTCTGTTTCGTTCATGATCTCCCAAACGGGGAGGAGCGCAATTAACATCAGGAGGACCGTAATAAGGAGGGCAAATCCAAGAAGATTTCAGAAGCAACCTTTTATTCAGTGGCATAATCTCTTTCCCTGTTTATTTCAGTTCAATGCGTTCCCCGGTCACCATGTAGTAAATCTCTTCGGCCATGTCGCATGCGTGATCCCCGCACCGTTCAAGGTATCGGGCGACCATGATATAATGGGTGCAGATCGTGATGTTCGCAGGGTTCTCCATCATGTAACTCACGCATTCACGGAAGATAGAGTACCGCAGGGAATCGACATCGTTATCCCGTTCGGTGAAACCCTTGAGTTTGGTCACATCGCCTGTTCGAAACGCAGTGAAGTCATCGGCGATCATCCCCTGCACCAGCTCGTTCATGTGTGGAATGCTGATGATCTTCTTGATGTGAGACCCTGGTGCGATTTCCTTTACAACATTGGCGATGTCTTTTCCATATCGACCAACGCGGTTTAAATCAACAATCATCTTAAGGCAACAGGCGATGGTCCGCATGTCTCGCGCCATGGGTTGATAAAGCGCGATGAGCTGGAGTGCCTCCTCCTCGAGATCCACATTCATTTTATGGAGTTTTTTCTTCTGCAGGTTGACCCATTCTGCTTTTTCAACATCCAGATTTTTTAGGGATTCGACAGCTGTGAAAAGCATGGCTGTCGAAAGGTCGCCCATTTTGAGTACGTTTTGTTTTAATTTCTCCAGTTCAACATGAAATTTTTCGACCATTTTTTTCACCTTTTTATCCAAATCTTCCTGTGATATAATTCTCCGTGAGCTCTTCTTTGGGATGTTCGAAGATTTGCTTGGTTTCCCCGAACTCAATAAGCTTGCCAAGATACATATATGCTGCATAGTCGCTGACCCTGGCCGCCTGCTGCATATTGTGGGTCACGATGATCACGGTGTATTGTTGCTTCAACTTGTTGATAAGGTCTTCTATTTTTGCAGTGGCTATCGGGTCAAGCGCACTGCAAGGTTCATCCATGAGGATAACCTCTGGTTCAATCGCGAGTGCGCGGGCGATACATAAGCGTTGCTGCTGCCCACCGGACAGTCCCATGGCTGATTCATGGAGCCGGTCACATACTTCGTCCCAGAGCGCCGCATTTTTAATACTGTGTTCAACGATTTCATCGAGCTTTTTCTTGTCTCGTACACCCGCGACCCTTGGGCCGTACGCGATGTTTTCATAGACGGATTTTGGGAACGGGTTTGGCTTTTGGAACACCATACCGATCTTTTTCCGTACGGTCACTGCATCGATTCCCGGGTCGTAAATGTTTTTCCCGTCAAAGAGGACATCCCCGGTGACCTTACACGTGGGAATCGTGTCATTCATCCTGTTAAAGCAGCGGATGAGTGTCGATTTCCCGCAACCAGACGGTCCGATGAGTGCGGTCACCTTATTGGCGTACATCTCCATATTAATGTCAATGAGTGCTTGTTTCTCGCCGTACCAGAGGTTGAGGCTCTGCGTTTTAATGATTACAGTTTTTTTCGACATAGATCACCATTTCATGGTTTTTCGATAATGATTTCGAATCAGAATAGCTATGAGGTAAAAGCCGATGACAAGGAGGAGGAGCACGAGCGCGGTGCCCGCTCGCATTGCTGCTGAATTGGGAACTTGGGTTGCTAGATAATAGAGATGGTAGGGGAGTGCCATGACCGGTTCCAGGACTGATGTCGGGAACATGGGGCCAGAGAACACGACTGCGGTAAATAGGATCGGTGCCGTCTCCCCGGCTGCCCTTCCGATGCCAAGGATAGCTCCCGTGAGGATTCCTGGTGCGGCAGGGGGTAACACGACTTTACGGATCGTCTGCCACTGAGAGGCCCCTACCGCTAGACTTCCTTCTCTGAGTGCTTGCGGAATGCTGCGGAGTGCTTCTTCGGTGGTACGAATGATGGTAGGCAAGATCATGAAGGCGAGCGTGATTTGTCCGGCGATGAGGGAGAACCCCAGCTTGAGGTACAGGACGAAGAAGGCGAAGCCGAACAGTCCAAACACGATAGAGGGTGTCCCATTTAGAAGGTCCGCACCAGCGCGAATGACTTTCGTGAGTTTTCCTTCCCTTGTGTATTCCGTGAGATAAATAGCAGCTCCAACTCCTAATGGCAGTGCAATGGCGATGGCGCCAATAACAAGGTACAGAGTACCGATGATCGCTGGGAAAATACCTCCTGACCTGCCGTTATCCATGGGCGCCTGTGTAAGGAACGTCCAGTTGAGTGTCCCGATCCCGTTGGTCACGATGTTGGAGAGAAGGATTCCAAGGATGACAATGACCACGAGCATGGAGAGGCCTATGAGGAGAAACGCGAACCGTTGGGCGTTTTTCGCGGAGAGTCTTTTTGAGAGATAGTACACCCCGATGACTATTACAAGAATGAGGATTGTTGTGAAAATATTACTTAACATGAGTAATAGGATGACGGCGATGATAGCTGCTGCAATGAGAAGGTAGCGTTTCAGCTTTTGAGTGTCGATACGGGGAGTCTTATGGTTTCTTTTTTTCGTCGCCATCTGCCGTTCCCGTAGCCTCCCGAGGACCATAGTTGCAATGACATTCACAAGGAGGGTGATGACGAGCAGTACGATTGCGATTCCAAAGAGCGCTTGGTAATGGCTGCTGCCGGTGGACACCTCAGGCATCTCGTTCGCTAGGGTCGCTGTCAGTGTCTTTACTGCCGAGAACACGTTAGTGATGGGATCTGGTATCAGACCATAGGGAGGGTTGCCGCAGACCATGACCACCGCCATGGTCTCTCCAATGGCGCGTCCAATGCCAAGGATGATCGCTGCCGTGATCCCTGAGATCGAGCAGGGGATGATGACCTTGCTAATCGTCTGCCATTTCGTGGCCCCCATGGCAAGAGACCCTTCTTTGTACTCTTTGGGTACGGAGTTGATTGCATCTTCGGCGACGCTGGTAATTGTGGGGATCGCCATGATCCCAAGGATGATTGATCCTGCAAGCCAGGAGAGCCCCGTTGGTACCCCAAAGGTGCTCGCTATCCATGGGACAAGCACAATTAACCCGAAGAATCCGTACACGACCGAAGGGATCCCGGCGAGGAGTTCCACCGCTGGTTTGAGGATGTTACGGAGTCGTGGTGGTGCAATCTCCGAGATGAAGATGGCGCTGCCGATGCTGAGCGGTATGGAGATGACCATCGCGCCGAGTGTGACAAGCAGGGTTCCGACGATGAGAGCGAAAGTGCCGAAGAGTGGCGGGCTTCCATCTGGGAACCAGCGTGTCCCTGAGAGAAACTGCCAGAGGCCTACTTTTTCGAAGATCGGGAATCCTTCGCGGAAGAGAAAGAAGATGATTGAAAAAATGACGATGATGGCGGAGATTGCCGCAAGGAAAAGAACTGTTTTGATGCTTTTTTCTTTGATTTTTTTTCCGGTTATCCGGGTGGATGTTGCCTTTTTTTGTGTTTTTTCCATGTCACGATGTCCGTCCTCTGGTTGGTTTCAGTCTCCTCCTTTATCATATGGTCATATCCTGTTCTTTTAATGGCGGCGGTGGTTGGAACGGTGGAGGAGAAGAGGAACCAAAGAACGTTGTTCTTTGATTCATCTTCGGTTGATGGGATGCGTTTAGGTGCTGAAGTGATTCCAGTTGGTGATGAGTCCTTGATAGATCGCTTTCAGCTGGGTGATTGATAGGTTGTTCACGTAGGTGTTGCCTTTGTTGACGATGATGGCAAGTCCGTCTTTAGCGCAGACGTAGGGGACGAGTGTTGCTTTCTCAGTCGCGGTGAGCTCTCTGGAGGACATGCCGATGTCAGCGGTTCCTTGGCTGACCGCGGTGATGCCTGCTCCTGAGCCTGGGGAGGTGATCGTGATGTTGATACTTGGGTAGAGGGCGATGAAGGCGGTTTTTGCTCGCTCGATGATGGGGGCGACTGTGGTTGATCCGCTGATCCTCAGGACGCCTGAGAGCTGTTTTCCAGTGCTGTCATAGGTTTTTGTTTGGTAGGCGGGGACTGGTACGAATTTTTCTGCTTCAACCTCTGTTTGGCCCTGCATGCTTTGCATGAAGTCGATGAATTCTTTTGCGTTGCCGGTCGCGTTTCCATTGGTGACGAGGTAGAGATCTCGTGAAAGGGGATACGTCTTTGAGAGCACATTGGCGACAGTAGCGCTCACGTTGTTAATGGTCAGCAATTTCACGTACGAGGTAACGAACCCTATACCGACGTAGCCGATGCCGCCAGCGGTGGTGTTGACGGAGTCGTAGACTGCGCCGTTGGAGTTGGTGTCGTAGATGTTGGCGGAGAAGTTGTCTGATTTTCCTGTGGTTGCGTTCTTCATGACTGCGGAGACGAAGTAGTCTCTGGTCCCCGATGGCGCCGCTCTGCCGTAGGCCACGATTTGGAGTCCTGTGTTTTGGTTCTGTTGGGAGGTACAACCGCTGAAGATTGTTGTTGTGAGTATCGCGATTGCAAGCACTGTTAGTCCTAGCATTCCTATTTTCTTTTCTTCGTGTGTTACTATATACATCACCAACAAAAAAAATAAGGAATAAGAATATATACTTTATCTATATATACTATATTGTTATATATAGCAATATTGGAATAATTGATAAATATAGCAACATTAATTAAATGAATAAACTCTATATCCGTGGGGGTAAATTATGGAAGTACGACGCGTTCAACTGACTGGGGGCTCCTCCTATATTTTAACTTTACCGAAAGAATGGATTAATTCCTTAAAAATCAAGAAGAACACGCCCTTAGGGATCCATATGCAGTCAGACGGGACCTTGCTTATCACCCCGAAAATGATGCAGGAACAGCTCCAAAGGACCATAGAATTTGATACCACTGAGACGTCTGAGCCGATGTTCCTCCTACGTCGTTTAATCGGGGCGTACATCGCTGGATACACCATCATCAAAATCACGTCCACCACAAGGATCCCTGAGACCGTCCATGCAGTGGTCCGGACGTTTACCCAAACCGCGATAGGCCAAGAAGTGGTTGAAGAGACCGACAACTCGATCACTCTCAAAGACCTGCTCAATCCTATAGAGATGCCGTTTGACCGGACTATCAAACGCATGCATATCATCGTGAAAGGGATGTACGAGGACACTATCCGCGCCTTCGAAACAAAAGATAAACATTTGACCGATGACGTGATCCAACGGGACACCGATATCGATCGGTTGCATTGGCTGGTGGCCCGACAATACAATATCATCCTTCGACATGTGAGCCTTGCCGAGAAAATGAACATCACCAACAGCACGGCGTCCTCCTGTTTCCTCATAAGCAGGATCATCGAGCGTATCGCTGACCATGTCATCATTATCGCGGAGAACACGTCGAATCTGACGAAAAGTAAGATTGATTCAAAAATCATCGAACGTATCCTTACTGCAAGCAATCAGTCCCTTGATCTTTTTAATCGGAGTATCAACTCTTTCTTCAGAAAAGATATAAAAAATTCGAATGAAACCATTGAGCTTGTGACGACCCTTGAAGATTTATGTGAAAAGATTAAGACCATGGTCTTAGAACTAGAAGGCTCGATCGCTCTCTCCGTTGGGTATATCGTCGAAAGCATCCAGAGGATCGGTGAGTACTCCCAGGATATTTCCGAGACGGTGATCAATTATCTCATTGGTGAAGAGCCTGAAACATAGGGGGTGCCGTATGCGTTTCCCTTTCCCCTTCGCATCTAGCTATATAGAACTATTTTCCTTCTAGAGTAAACTATATTTTATGTGGATAAGATATATATTCCTAAGGAGATATTCAATCGTATGAGGTTACAGAACCTCCACATCCATGTATCAACAAAAGGGCCCACAGTAATAGACCGGAACAAAGGGGTTGGCGGTGGGGAGTTGCTCGAACGGTTCACTGCCCACACAAAACCTCTTCTTTTTTTTATACGCTTTGTTAGTGGATATGTCGTTTTCCGGCTGCGGTTTTTTTACCCATTCCCTGGTACCATAACGTCAAAGCGAACCAGAGGATGAAGCACCCAAGGATCGCCAGGGTCAACCAATCGAAAAAGAGATCAAAGGTGTTCGGGGAATACGAAGATCCTGGAACAAAGATCCCTTGGTAGAGCATGCGGCCTCCATGACCGATCATGACGGCGCCTGACAAAACAAAGAGTAGAATCTTTCCATAGAAATGATGTTTAAGGAAGAAGATGGTGTTCGTCTGCTTTCCTTTTGGATGTCGCTTTTTGTTATTCAAGTAACATCATCCCGTATGATATCCCTCTACATACACTATATAGCAGTATTGTCACTATATTTTCTATATAATTTTATTAGTATTAAATCCTTTTGTTTTTTCTCGTTTATTCCATCTTCGAATGATGCATCGTACCGTCTATCGTTCATTTTTTTTATTGCAGGAAGAAACAATGAGAAAATAAGAGTAAAAACAAAGGCACAACAGGGGAAGTACCGATCAGATCCCATAAAAGATCTGGACTAATTTCTCGGCAATAGTGTCATGGCTATACTGAGCAAATGACCAGGAATCATAGGTGATCTGTAATTCCCGGATCTCAGACCACGGACCGTTGGAACGATCTGTTTCCAGTTGAACGATCTTTTCTTTGATCCACGTTTCATTGACCATTGTTTCCAACGCTCCTTTTTTTACTGATGCTTCTCTTAGCAACTGGAAAGCATCGCTGAAGGGGTGACGATCGCGACATCCGCGTACCGTTTCACCTGCTCTATCCCTTCGAGACAATCATCCTCGCTTGTGTAGCCTGCGCTTTGCACGATGATTCCGTTGCGAGGTGCCTTGAGGTGGAAGTACCATTGGCCGTCCTCTTCCGATTGCCAGTATTCAAATTTTGCAATCATATGGCTGTTCCCCCATGTTTTCCTTTGATGTTTCAAAAGATAAGCGAGGTATTAACCTTTATTCAAATACATTATAGGGGATATAGAGTAGTATGGACCGCCTA
>DATKKD010000044.1:0-2669 GCA_035543435.1 Thermoplasmatota archaeon | reverse complement strand
GGAGGATATGTTTTTAAGGAAGAAATAATTACGAATCTACAATCGGGGGTAAAGGTTACGGATAAAAAGAAATCGGAAGAAGATAGAACAGTCATACTGTCAGATGAATATTTGAGCGAATCAGGTGTTCAAGGCGGTAAGGTTATTGCGGAGCACATTGTGTTAGGTTCGTTTATTTTTGGGTTTATATTTTTGATTATTGGATTGTTTGCACTCTTCGACATGGTATTTGGTTTTGGATTCCCCACGAATACAGCTGTTATTATAATAGTTCTATTGGTCATTGTTATGGGTCTGTTATTTATCATCGGTGGATATTTTATTTACCGAGGTAAACATAGTAAAAAATTAGTATAACTAGAAACCGAATCAATGCTTTCCCCATAGGTTCGATGACCTTCTCCTCCTTCTTATAAACACGAATTTACGTGTCAATTGTCATGACCTTGACTACTTTCTGTCACGGTTATGGTCGGAACATAATAAACAACTGGTTCAAAGTGAATACGGAAGGGAACTGGTCTGAAAGATGCAAATTCCGTCAACCGAAAAAAAATGCTAATAACCGATGCTTGATTCTGACCAATTTCAGGGGCGGAATCGAATTGATAACTATTAAATAAGGTTACTGCATTTGAATATCATATAGGGAAGGATACTATGAAGCAAAGAAGTCTACCTGTTGTAGGGATTATTGCTGTGATGATTCTTTCGCCGTTGTACCCGTCAGTCACGGCGACACCGACACCGGGTGGAACCTGGCCCCCAAACCATGAACCGGAGGCGTTCCTCCCACGCGTCAACGTGGTGCACGTCGCAGACGACAACACTGATACGGAGTACAACTTCTTGACCGCAATCCCGATGTCGATATTCCATTACCAGGGGACCTTGTTCAAATCGCTGCTGACCACCGATCACACCTGGGACAAACCGACCGGTTACGTCATCGACGACTGGTGCACGTACCTCAGCGGCTGGGGTGGAGCCTCCCATATCAACTTCATCGGGGACGTACCAGACAACGTGACAACGGCAATCATGAATCAATACGGGGTCGGTCCGGACCATGCGTCAGTCATCAATGGGACGCCCATCGTGATCGCGAACAAGATTGCAGCCCACGATTGGAAACGCTCCGACTGCGTGGTCATCGTCCCCTACTACAACCCTGTGATCTCAGAAAGTGACATCGAGAGCATCTCCAATGGGGCCTCCCTCGCGTCCCTCTACAATGCGCCGTTGCTGCTCACAGAACCCACAGAGATTTCCTCTGAGACGCTCTCAGAGATTGCCAGGTTGCATGCGACCGAGGCAGTCCTTGTGGAGATCGGCGACTCCATCAGCCAGAGCGTCTCCAACCAGCTCACCAACGCTGGTGTCACCATAGACCACGACTGCCTCACCGAGCAGGACGTCGTCGCACTCGTTCGAAGTCTGACTGAGGCGTCGACGCTGTGCGCGATCCGACAGAACTGGCAGAACCTGCCTGCCTCCATGGAAGCCGCCTGCTACGGAGGGTACGTCCTTTTCCTCCCTTACACCATCGAACAGCTATCACGACAGACCTTCTCCAGTTTACCTACCACCGCATTTTCCCAGTTGAAAACACTCCATCAACTCGACCTCCCGACGGAGTACCTAAGCGGTGAAGAAGCAATCGCACGGCAGTTCTACGGATGGCTTGATACCGTCGATGGGAACGACACCGAGAATTTAGAGAACGTCCTGACGTTCTGCACCCAACCGTACTACGACTCTCAGAACGGTTTCGACGTGACCTTTGAGCGAGCCATCAGCGGGGACCCCTCCCGTCTCACCGACGCGGGTGCGATACCCGGGAGAATGCCGCTGCACTACCTCCAGAACATCGCACTCGCGAACCGCGACATGACGTACCGGGCGACGATCTTCGCAAACCCTCGGCCGAAACACGTCACGCTCGCCATGAACGCCTACGAGGTCGAGCATTCCCTGAACGGCTGGCTCGACGACTGGGGGCACAACCACATCGTGAACGAGATCTTCGGATGGCCGTACCAGGGATGGTCCGCCGATAACGGGTATTTCCCCTGGCAGGACATCCATGACAACATGCCAGACCTCTCACCGGTGCTCCCGCCTGGCCCCGGAGACGGCCCCGACTGCGACCCCGGGCAGTTCGCCTCATTTCTCGCAAGCTATGAGGTGAATTTCCACTCAGGGGCGTACCCTGGGCCTGGAAGCCACCCGGCCCAGCCTGATGTACCGAACTGCGGGTTCGTCTCGGACTTGAACAACGGCTCCGTTTTCCTGTATTTCAGCTGTCACGGCGGTGGGACCGTGATCGCAGTGCGCCACACCGACAACGGGATCGCACAGGACAGCGATGACATGGTGGCATGGGGAGGCCAGTATTGGCCGTCCACCGACGGCATCGTGTACGACGGCAGCGGTGGCGGGTATTACAACCAGGGTAACCTCGACGTTGATGTCACGAATGTGCAGGGAGCGATGACCGCGTACAACGCCTGCGACATGGCGAAAGGGGCGATGAACGAGATCCTCTTGTTGCACGGCGGGGCGGCATCCTTTGGGAGCTACACGAGCGTGTCCTTCGACGGATCAGGCTGGTGGTGGAACCTCTTCGTTCACTGTGTGAGCCATCTGAATTTCACCATCGGTGAGGC
>DATKKD010000043.1:0-1593 GCA_035543435.1 Thermoplasmatota archaeon | reverse complement strand
ATACGACTCGCTAAAGAGGAGGTCCTGTCGATGACCCAACGCTCTCATCGTGAACTTCCGATCAGCGAGTACTTCTATTTCCTCGAGTTCTGGTGAGGCACGCACTTCAAAAGGTCTTTGTACCACCTCTGATTATCCTTGGGGCGTGGAGAAGGATCTGGCGGATGAGGTCAAGGAGCTTACGAAACGTATCAGTGAGTTAGAAAAGATACTCTCCACCCTTCTTAAGCCGCTCAATGATGCGCAAAAGACCACGCAGAACTACCTGAAGCTTGCCGGTCTGCTCCTCGACCACGGTGGCCTCACCCCTGATGTGATTCTCCCAGAGGTGAAGGACCCGATCTCCAAGGAGATTGTACGTGTGCTCCTCGAGCGACCCGAGCAAAACGTCTCCCAGATCACGGAGCTGGTGAAAAGCAAGCGTGGGACTGCATCACGCCGCATCATCAGGGAGAAACTCGCTGACCTTGAAGTGAAGCATATCATCCAGAAACAGCAACGCGGCTCACGGTATGTCTACAGCCTCACCACTGAAGTGATCACAAAGTGGACACAACTGCTCGGTCTTTCTAAATAGCATGACCAACGTAGAGGGTAGTAAGAAACATTTGGAGGTCGAAAAACCATGAACAACCACGAAGGAATGCCTGACACACAAAAAATAAAGGAAATACTCGACGTCGTCGCCGAGAAAGTACCAGGACTGTTGCACACTCTCAGCGAACTTTTGTACAGCCCGAAGAGCGCGAAGCAGTACGCAGAGGCGGCAGCCACGTTCTACAAGGAACTCAAGGGCGCTGGGATGAGCGACCAGCAGGCGTTTGAGCTCACGAGGCAGTACATGTCGACGCTGAACCTCGGCAATATGATGGGTCGGTTCCGCCAACAGCAAGGACAAGAGTGAACCATATTGTTAGGGAAGGCAGCGTATGACAGATTACGCGACACGGCAGGAGGATTTGCCCAAGATGCTTGGGTTCGTCATCATAATTATCCCATCGCTCCTTTTTCGGTTCGGCGGTGAGTTCCTCCGGTTCAAATCGAAAGCCCGGAAAGGAGCGGGCATCTTCCAAGACGAGCTTGTGAGACAAGGAATCGATGTGGCGACCGCGACCAGGCTCTCTTCCTTGTATCTAGAAGGAAGCGATCCTTTCAAGATGCTCCGGTCGCTGCGCTAGGGCGACCCTCATTTTTTTAATATTTTTATTGTACTTATTATTATATGAGAGCTGTTGAAGCGATGGGGATGTAATGTTTAAATACGGCTCCCCTCATAGGTTAAACCAAGGGGATACGTATGAGGCGACTACCGAGGCATCCTCAGTTGAAACACAATAGTATACTCTTATTTTCGATGTTCGTTTTCATCTCCTTCGTTTATCCCGTGAATACCGCAGCTACTCTGACGTCTCGCGATTTTGTTCTTCTCTCGAAATCAACGGGTCTAGGGAATCCGACCCTGGAGTCGGGGCCGACAGCATTGAACGTCGCAGACATGAACAACGACGGCAACCTGGACATCATCTCCGTTGGTGATCATGGAAACCCGTATGTGAACACTCAGGAGCACGGCATCATGGTCTGGCTGGGTGA
>DATKKD010000042.1:0-4493 GCA_035543435.1 Thermoplasmatota archaeon | reverse complement strand
AGCTGCTGCCTGAAGGAAGGACGCAGGCTCATCCTTGTCGTCCGCGAGACTCCCCTCGACCTGCCAGGGATCAGAAACATGCTTTCGGCGAAAGAGGCTGGTGCGGTGATCCTTCCCGCGATGCCCGCGTTTTACCAGAAGCCGAACACCGTCGCTGATCAGATAAACTTCATTGTTGGCAAGGTGCTCGACCAGCTTAGCCTTCCGCATTCCTTGTTCAAACGGTGGGGGTGACAAGAGCATGCCTGAGAAGAAGGAGCCCTCGATTGCCGCCTGTCCTCGTTGTGGTAGTACACGCATCGAGATGGGGACGATGAAGGAGGGAGTCTTGTTCGGTATTACCTCTTGGAAAAGCGTGTGCAAGAACTGCGGGTACCAGGGCGAACCGCTCTTCTTTGAGACACAGGAGGCCTACGAGAGGTTCCTCGACGGGCTTTCAAAGGATAAAGCGCAGGCCCCGATCACCGATGGTCTGGAGTCTTCAGTGAAAGCCGATGAATCTGAGTCCGAGGAGACCTCACAGCTTTCCCCGAAAGAAAAAGAAGTCGTCGAGTACGCACATGATGTGGAGGAAGAATCCAGAGACGTGGAAAACCACAAGGTGCGCGCCCCAGTGTTTGATGAGACAAAATCTTGGCGCATCGAGGTGCTGGTTGCTTTTGTGATTTCCGCGATTTGGACCACAGTGTATCTGTCCTTCTACGCCTTCCATTTTATCACCTCGTTGGACATCCTGTTCGTGTTCCTGTACACCTTCTTCTATTTCGCGGCAACGACCCTTGTGGTCCTCATTGTCATCATCATCGCTGAGTACGTCTACTACCGGCGCAAGAGGATCCCATAAAGAAGAGTGGTACGAAGGTGAAGTATTCTCTTCGTCAGGTTTTTTTGAAGGACAGTGCCACGGAGTTGATGCAGTACCGTTTCCCTGTCTCGGTCGGACCGTCGTCGAAGACGTGGCCGAGATGACTGCCGCAGTTCGGGCAGTGGACCTCGATACGACGCATCCCGAGACTCGAGTCCGTGGAGGTCTCAACGCTGCCGGTGGTGAGCGGCGCGTCAAAGCTCGGCCAGCCGCTCCCTGAGTCGAATTTCGCGTCTGATGAAAAGAGTTCATGGCCGCAGGCCGAGCATTGGTAAATGCCTTTCTCTTTGTTATGAAGCAGCTTCCCGCTGAACGGGGCCTCGGTTCCTTTCTGCCGCAGGACGTTGTACTGCTCGGGTGTAAGCTTCTTCTTCCACTCATCCTCCGTGTGTTTCTTCCGTAGCAGATTCATACCCCTTTTAAGCGCCTTGTGTTATAAAACGTTTTCTTTTTTTGTCTCCGCATGTTTTTATTACTTCCCATGGATTCCATGATACGATGACCAGCAGCGATCCTTCGTCGTGGCGCAGCCGTTTCCGTGTTGATCCACTTCCACTGCTTATTGCTTCGTCGAATATGGCGCTGGGTCACCGGGTTCAACGGGAACTTTGTATGGACACGAATGCTACACCCGAAGCTCTGTGGTCGTTACCGGTTGTGCAATCGTACCTCCGGAGGCAGCAGCCGAACGGGTCCTGGCGGTACCCTGGCGGAGGGAGAGCCTACCTTCGGTCGTCTGAGAATTACGATCAGATTGAGACCTACAGGATCCTCGCGGAGCTGGTGGAGAAATACGCGATGGACCGTACACACCCGATGATCGAACATGCTGCGGAGTATCTTTTTTCCGTCCAGACAGACGAAGGTGATTTCCGTGGAATCTATGGGACGCAGTACACGCCGAACTACTCGGCGGGGTTCATGGAGCTGCTCATCAAGGCAGGCTATGCGAGGGATGCTCGGGTCGACAAGGGGTTTCGCTGGCTGCTCTCAATCCGTCAGCGTGACGGCGGCTGGGCGATACCGGTGCGGACACGAAGAAGTACCTTCACGCCAGCCACCCTTAAGCAAACGGAAGTCATCGAACCGGATCGTGACCGACCGTTTTCGCATCTCGTCACAGGCGTAGTCCTACGGGCGTTCACCGCACATCCGACCTACCTGGAAAGCCCAGAGGCGAAGCGCGCTGGGTCACTGCTTGCATCAAGGTTCTTCAAACCAGACAGCTACTCTGATCGACGGGCCCCAGAGTACTGGGAACACGTTTCGTTTCCCTTCTGGTTCACGGACGCGGTCTCCGCCCTTGACTCATTGTCCAACCTGGACTTCTCCCCCAAGGAACAAGGAATCTCAGATGCGCTTGCCTGGTTTGTCCAACGTCAGAAACCGGACGGGAGTTTCAACCTGAGGATTGTTCGAGGGAAAGACCCGGATAGTAACCTGTGGATCTGTTATGCGATCTGCCGCATCTTCAAACGGTTCTACGAACGATAAGAATTATGGTTCACACAGGGCGATGAAATTCTTGAAGATCTGCTCCCCGTACTCCGTGTGCTCCACCTCGGGATGGAACTGCAACCCATACAGCTTCCTCTTTTTGTGTCGCATCGCCTGAACCTTGCAGTTCTCGCTCTCTGCGAGCACGATGAAATCCCTTGGCACGACCGTCACCTCATCGTTATGCGACTCCCACACCACCGACGTTGTCGGCACCCCAGCAAACAACGGATCGTCCTTCTCCACTACCATGAGGTCGATCTTCCCGAATTCAGGAACCTGTGACGGCTTCACCTCACCGCCGAAGAACCGCGCCATGAACTGATGACCAGCACAGATCCCAAGGATTGGAACCTTGGATTTTTCGAGGTATTCGCTGCAGTTCCCCAGGGTTCCTTCGAGTCCGATTCTTGGCGCGCCACCGGAAAGCACTAGGCCCTGAATCTCTGCTTTTTTGAGAGCCTGAAAAGGAGTGGTGTTCGGCACAATGCTTGTTTCAACGTCCAGGTCACGCAATGTACGCCATTCCCGATGCGTCCATTGACCACCGTTATCGACCACGTAGATTCGAACCATATGTTATTCCCATTCGACGGTCCCAGGAGGCTTGTTCGTCACGTCGTACACGATCCGGTTCACCTTCTCTTTCATCGTGTTCGTTATCTTCGTCGAGATGCTGTCCAGCACCTCATGGGGGATCGTGCTGTAATGGCACGTCATCGCATCGACGCTTTGCACCGCGCGGATTGCGATCGTGTTGCCGTAGGCACGCTTGTCGCCATGCACCCCGACGGTCTTAATAGGGATCAGTACCGCGAAGTACTGCCACGGCCGTTCCATGAGTCCTCTGTCGACCGCCCGGTCAATCTCTGTTTCCACAATGTCACAGGCCTCCCGCACGATCTCGGTGCGCTCCGTCGTCGCCTCACCGATGATACGGATCGCAAGCCCAGGACCAGGGAACGGCTGCCGCTCCGCGACCCTAAGCTTGAGTGCCCGTGCGACCTTGCGCACCTCATCCTTATACAAATCCCGCAAAGGTTCTACCAAGGTAAGTTTCATGTCCGCGGGCAGACCACCGACATTGTGATGCGATTTGATCGTGTCACGCAAACCACCACCAGACTCGATCCAATCAGGCGCGATCGTCCCTTGTACCAAGTACCGCACCTTCTCCTTACGTGCCACCTGTTCGAACACTCTGATGAACTTCTCCCCGATGATTTTTCGTTTCTTCTCCGGATCCTCCACACCTTTGAGCGCGGCATAGAAGTCCTTGGATGCGTCAACATACCGGATGTTGAGCCCCATCTCCTTCATGAGCTTCTTCACCTGCACTGACTCATGCTTGCGCATGTACCCCGTGTCCACATGCACTGCGATCAGCCGATCGCCGATCGCCTCATGCACGAGCGCGGCACACACGGTGCTATCCACGCCACCGGAAAACGCGATTAACGCTTTCCCGTCGATGTCCTTTTGAAGTTGAGGCAGTGTTTTTTCAATGAACTTCACGGGGTTAAACATGAGCAATGCCTTCTACTTCCCGAGCACCCTCGCTCGCATCTTCTTCCGATATTCCTCCAGTTTCTTCGCAAGTTTCTTATCATGTACTGCAAGGATTTGCACTGCTAGAAGCGCCGCGTTCTCACCACGGTCCAGACCGACAGCACCCACCGGAATACCAGGTGGCATCTGAATGATGGAGAGGATCGCATCCAGGTTCACCTTTCCGCTCACCGGCACCCCGATCACAGGTTTGATGGTGTGAGAGGCGATAGCCCCGGGAAGCGCAGCGGACAATCCAGCGATCCCAATGAACACGTCAGCATCACTGCCCTTCACGAGTTTCTCAAGCACGTCAGGCGTACGATGCGCGGATGCGACAGTGATTTCATGTAGCACCCCGAATTCCTCGAGGACCTGCGTCGCCTTCTCCGCCACAGGCCGGTCGGACGATGAACCAATAATGATCTGAATTTTCATAGTCTCACAACGGGAAATATCATCGCCGTTTATATAGTTTCAACAAGGATTTCCTGGATATCGTAAACTAATTATAGGTATTTTTTATGTTGACTGTGCTGCTAGGACCCACTATGAGACTTGTCATCAGTGAAAAAAACATCGC
>DATKKD010000041.1:0-18371 GCA_035543435.1 Thermoplasmatota archaeon | reverse complement strand
TTTTCGCAGAATCCTGCGGTCTGCAGGGGAACACAGGTTGCGTTCTTGTAAGCTTGTTGCAGCGCCTGCCTGCGTTGGTCCTTTTGCGCGTCGGTTTCTTTCGGTAGTTTCACGGCTGCCATGACCTCGTTGAACGCTTCAGTGTCCTTGTCAATCAAGTCGGTCAGCCGCCTGCGGAGCTGTTCACTCTCCTTCAAGGTCGCCTTGATGTCAGTCTGAACATCCTGATACGCTTCTTTGCCGATCGTGAGATGGCAGACCATGGACGACAGGGCTGCTCCGAGTGCTCCAGCGAGGGCGGCGACGCTGCCGCCGCCTGGCGCGGGACTTTCGGAGGCGAGTTCCGCTAAGAACTCCTCAAGGTTCATGTTCACAAGGGTTCCCATATGGATCACATCTTTGGTTCCATAAGTCTTTTTTCAAGAACCTGGTCGATGGAAAATTTCTCTAACTGAAGATAATAGTCCGCGACCCCGATCAAAGCCTCCAGGGGAACGAGCCCGACGATCTCGCAGCCGATCACTGCAACACCATACCGGTGTGCCTCGTTCTTTATGGTTTCGAACACCCGGAACATCGGCGTCTTCTGGTAATTGGTGAGGTTCATGGAGACCTGGACGATACCGCGTTCCTTGATTTCGAACCCCATCGCTTTGACGTACCGGTATCCTCCGCTACTTTGACGTACACCTTTCGCAATGGTTTTTGCTATCTCCACATCGGTGGTTCCAAGGTTCACATTGAACGCGATCAAAAAGAAACGTGCGCCGACCGCGGTCGCCCCCGCTGTCGGATGCGCTTTGTTCGGCCCATAGTCCGGGACCCGGTCAGGGTTTTTTCCTAGTTCTTCCTTGATGCCTTCGTACTCGCCACGGCGAACGTCCGCGAGGTTCCGTCGGTCCTCTCGTTTCGCGGCTTCTTCGTACAGGAAACAGGGCACCTTGGTTTTTTCCGAGAACTCTTTCGCGAACGTGTTTGCAAGCGCCACGCATTCCTCCATGCTGACCTCAGAAACCGGGATGAATGGTACGACGTCGATGGCCCCCATGCGTGGGTGCTCTCCTTTGTGCTTGTTCATGTCGATGAGCTCCACGCATTTCATCGCGATGTCAAGCGCCGCCGCCTTCACCGCCTCTGGGGCGCCGACGATTGTCACATCGGTCCGGTTGTGGTCGACATCCGGGGTGAAGTCAAGCAACGTCACCGCTTTGTGCTTCGTGATGAGGGTCCGTATCGCCTCGATTGTCTCCTTGTTCCGTCCTTCGCTGAAGTTCGGCACGCATTCCACGATTTTGGCCATGTCGTATCACCGTAAACCTTAATCAACGGACCTTCATTTAACTATTTGGGACCTCCCATGGAAACCGTAGATCTTCTCGTGACCAATGCAAATGAACTCGTCACCCTTCACGGGTCGAATGCTCCTCGGACCCGGGGGCAGATGTGTCAACTTTCTATTATGAAGAAGGGCTCGGTTGCGGTGCGGGACGGTCGTATCGTGGCGATCGGGAAGTCGTTGCGTTACAAGGCGAAGAAGACCATTGACGCAACCGGGAAGGTGGTCATGCCAGGGTTGGTGGACCCTCACACCCATGTGGTGTTCGCTGGCTCACGGGAGTTCGAACTTGATCAGAAGCTTGCTGGTTTGTCGTACATGGAGATTCTCAAGCGGGGTGGTGGCATCTTCTTCACGGTGGAGCAGACAAGGAAGGCATCTGTCGGAGACCTAGTGAGTCAGAGTAGAAAACGTCTGGACACGATGCTTGCGTATGGGACCACGACCTGTGAGGCGAAGACCGGGTACGGGCTGGATGTCGCGACCGAGCTGAAACTCCTGAAGGTGCAGCAGATGCTTAAGCAGACGCATCCTATCGATCTCGTCTCGACGTTCCTCGGGGCACATGCTGTCCCGAGACACCAGACAGCGGACAAGTACATTCAGACAGTGATCACTCAGATGCTCCCCAAGGTGAAGGGACTCGCTGAGTTTTGTGACGTGTTCTGCGAAGAAGGTGTGTTCACGGTACCGCAGGCAAGGAAGATCCTTGAAGCGGGAAAACGCTATGGTCTCACCCCGAAACTACATGCCGATGAGATCGTAGATACCGGTGGTGCGAGGCTTGCTGCGGAAATCGGGGCGATCAGCGCGGACCATCTGCTCAGGTCCTCTGATGCGGGGTTGCATGCCATGGCCAAGAAACGAACCGTCGGTGTACTCCTTCCGGGGGCGTCGCTGTGCCTGATGCAGCAACACTACGCTCATGCGCGTCGGATTATCGATTTTGGCGTCCCGATTGCGCTCGCGACCGATCTGAACCCGAACTGCTGGACCGAGTCGATGCAGATGATCATCCAGCTGGCATGTCTCAATATGAGGATGACACCAGCGGAGGCGATCACGGCCGCGACTATGAACGCTGCGTGCGCGATCGGACGCGAACACCTTGTAGGGAGCCTGGAACCCGGTAAACAGGCTGACCTCCTGATCCTTGACTGTCCGAATCACCTGTTCCTCGCCTACCATTTTGGGGTTAACTTGGTAGAGACTGTCATCAAAAAAGGACGAGTTTTCTCGTGATTTCACCTTGATTATAACGGAAGGATAATATATAAAAACCTTTATTATATATGTTGTATCATATAAAAATGTTCTTGGGGGTTAGAAACAGAAATGATCAAGAAGGTAACCATGCTCTGTCTCCTTGTACTTTTCCTTCTCAGCTCCTTCATGCCCACCCCTGCACACGCAGGGGGAGCCCCCTGGTGGAATAAAGCATGGTCCTACCGTCAAAATATTTTCATCCCTATCGACACCAGCGTTTCGTTAGCCACATACCAACCGATTGACACCACCGTGGTGTTCGAGCACCCCTGCTGGGCCACGGACGAGCAACACTACTCCGTCAGAGTGATTGCCCAAAGCGACAATCCGCCTGAAGAGCTAGAGTCACAGGTTTATGGGTTGAACCACACGGATGCGACACACATCGCATCCTGCAACCTCGTCTTCCTCATCCCTCCAAATACTACAGGTTCCGAGCAGTACTACATATACTACGACGGGTCTGAGACGCCCGCACCCGCCTACCGTGACCACGTGAATATCACGGATGCATACTCCGAATACGAACCCATCCCGGGATACAAGATGACCTCCCATTACTACAAGATTTCACAGGGGGACTTCTACGTGTACACCGTGACCCAGGACGCGTACCTCCTCTGGTACACTGGCGGGCAGCTCGTGTCCAAGGCGGTCCCAGGAGCTACCGAGATTCTCCCAAAGAACGAGGATATGACTGCCTCCTTTGATTTCGCGTACTATTACGGCCCTGAGGCGTCCCAGATGAACTCCACCAGCGAGTACCTCATTTCCAAACAGATTCTTGTTGACGGCAACCTCATGGTCTGCTGCCAACTCCAAAGCCGCTCCAAGGGCGATGATCTGGAGACCACCGCGGTGTACAAATATTACTATAGCCCAGGATCGCAGAAACGAATTGAGGCGCATATCGTCGACACCGCGCTCAAAGACTGCCATGTGTATCCGGGGACGGACACGGACGGCTCCTATGTTACCGTGCAGAGCGCCCGGTTGAGCAGCTCCTCGGTTGAAGATCTTAACGGGGGACAAATCTTCCCGTTTCTCCACGTGTACACCGAGGCCAATACCGTGGAGGAGTACCCCATAGATCTTACCCCTGAATCCAACCCGAATCAACGGACGTTCTCACTGATTACAGCGACGGATGACGTCGACCTCGGGCCGCAGGCATGGGCGTGCTTGGATGAGGGAACCACCACAGGTGCAGTCCATGCGCTGCTCTTCCGGTCGACCTCAGTCGTGAAAGCAGGAACCAACGAGCGAGACGGAATCCAACTCAAGGCCTTCGAGTCCGGGTACCCGCACGTCCCAGGGCTCACCCATGATGCAGCAGGGTTCGAATGCACCCGCAATACCTATGAGGCCGGAGACGGACCCAGGAACCTTCTCATCCCTAAGGGTTTCCGGGCCGAGTTCGACGCGGAGTTCTTTTCCTCATCGGCTGGTGGTTACCAGCTCGTCGAACAAGAGGTGCCTCTCTATCGTGCGCGAGCAAACATCACTCCATCGCCTCTCTCAAACGCATCGATGCAAGAAGAGGCACAGGGGAAGAATTCGCTCACGGTTGTCGTACGCCAGACGCCTGCCTTCCCCTTCGGCGCAGTGCTTTCTATTCTCACCGGACGCAACTTCCCGTTCATCAACGTCGAGGTGTACAAAAAAGACGAACAACTCTCGTCTGGCACTGCAGGCCGACTCCCCTTAGGACAGATATCTGGCTCCTCCACGACCATGATTGGGAAGCTGGTCGCTGTCGCCCAGGTCCTCAACCTGCGGAACCTGTCCTTATTCAAAAAAATCACGTTCCAATACCTTGAGCCGGGGGAGTACCTAGTGAAGGTTTTCAGGGACAACTCCTTCATAGGAAAAGAACATCAGTTCATCGGGTACAAGCTCGTGGATCTCTCCCAGAACCAAACCATACAAATCCGTTGTCACTGGCAAGGGAAAGCGGACGTACACCTCGCCGACGAGCAGGGGAGAGGCATAGGAGGAGCAGAGGTCGTTCTCTCCGATGGTACCACAGTGATTGCTCAAAATATCACCGACCAACAAGGCAACGCTCGCCTTTTTGCACCCTGCGGGATAGGGAGGCAGTACACCCTCCAAATCTTTGACCAGGGATTCCTTGTCGACAATGAACAGGTGAAATTCCATGTTTTCCGGACGGTCTTCCCGCTCCACCGGTCGCTTCAGCTCTCCGAGTACGACTGGCAATTTACCCTCGTCGACACCTGGGGGCTGCCGCTCGCGGTATCTATCACGCCGCAGTTGTCCAGCGATGCGATGAAACAACCGGTAGTGCTTTCTCCCAGCGAACATGGACCAAACAATTATCTGTTCACCCAACTCCTTCCTGCGTCATACCATCTCAGGCTCCAGTACAAGTCATTTCGCCTTGATGAGAACATCACGATTCCTGCTGCTGAAACATCCTATATATTCCCTGTGACGTTCCCAGTCACATTCCATGTCGTTGATACTCGTGGGCTGGGGGTCTCTGATGGGACATTTCTGGTGAATCGAAGCGGCAAGTCCTTGGTGCGGTCGCTCAACGACTCTACTGCACTCGTCTCCCTCCCCCCGGGTGACTATGCGGTCTCAGTGGTTTCGCATGACACGGTGATTAGCAAACGGCCGGTCACCGTCACCAGTGAACGAAGTGTTGAGTTGATTTCAACTCAGGAACCCTGGTATCCACTCATTGTGATACTTTCTTTCCTGGTCATCGGTATATTCGCTATGGTTTACAGCGTTATGAAAAGGAACCTCATGATGGGTCTGGTGTCACTTGCTGTCTGTCTTACGGTCGTCGCCTGCATGCTTCCCTGGTGGTCGCTGGCTGGGAACACGCCTCAGGTGACGACCTCGTCAACGCTTTATCTTGTACCGCCCACCTTCGTGACCACGACCACTACCGCTTCAGTGCTTACCGGCGAGCTTGCCACCCTCCCAGACATGTTTTCCATCGTGATTATGGTACTCCTCGTCGTCATAGTGGCAGGCTGTCTCCTCTGTTGTGTGAGCCTCCTCTTGCAACGGATGCAGAGGCCAAGGATGCAGCTCATCTCCGTTGTTGGTGCGATTCTGCTCCTCGCGAGCGCCTTAGCAGTGTTCCTGGTTGCGATGACATTGTACTCAGAGGTGAGTGTAGGTAGCATCCTAGGGGCCGGGGTGGTCGAGGTGTCTGTCCCTGGTATGAGTGATCAGGTTTCAATTCCCTGTAATTGGGGGCCCGCGTCTGGCTTCGTCGTATTCGTTCTTGCATTCGTGCTACTGCTCGCTGCTCTAATCTTATGGATGCCAAAAAGAGACAATAAAAAATAGTAAAGAGATGTGAGTCCTTTACTCTTTCTTCTTTCTGAGGGCTTTTTCCTGCTCACGCTGGATCTTCGCGAGAGCCTTTTCCTTGGTTTTATCCTCAGCAGGAACGATCGCTTCCACCTTCTTCTCCTCGACCTTAGGTGGTTTCGCTGATTTCTTGAACAATTTCGATAACGGTTTCTTTGGTTCCACTTCTTTTGACGGTTCCTGGACTGGTTCCACTTTGAGAGATTGCCGATAGTCCTGGTAGTACAGGAGTGCTGACTTGTACTCATCCTCCATCATGCGACGCTCTTGATCGTACGCCTTCTTGTCGGTCTTCTTCAGCTCACGCAGATGTGCCTTCTCCTCGGGTATGTTCCAGGGCTTGTCTGGTTTACCGTACAACCCTCTATCTCTTCGTGATTTTACGAAGAAAAAGAATATGAAAACAAGAAGAATTATCGCGATTATTGGTACAAGAATTATTCCAACGAGAGATGATACATACACTCCTTCAGTAACAACTACGAGTGATCCAATGAGTCTTGGGTTTGAATCTGTCGTCGATGTCACATACACATTGATTGTAGTCGGAGTACCTAAATCGTAGAATCTCTCAGGTGTTAAAACTGATATTTGCACTGCTTGGGAATCATCGGGGTTTAAAACAATTGATTGCTGAGGTGTCGAAACAAATAGATCAGATGTGTTCATAAATTCTAGGAAAAACGTGTCCTTGTAATACCCACGGTTCTTCACATTGACATTAAAAGATGCATATGAATGAGGAGAAACGTAGATTGTTGTGGTTCCCAGGGTATTCATTTCGATATTATTTAATGCCGATGCCTTTACCGGTATGGTTATGTTTGTTACCCCGGCCGGATCGCCAAAAACATCTAATCGTGTGACTTTCACGCCTACGACGACAGCGTAATCGACTGCTATGTCATCTGTTTTGACTTGTAAGGTTACATTATTATAAACACGACCCGCGTCAGTTTGTGCTATATATGTTGGGTCGATTCTCACATACCAACCTCGGGGATCACCCTGAATGATTGATGGTTCAAGTGTGAGTGAGGTGAACCCCAAAAATCGTCTCCAACTGGGATGAATGATTGGCCACCAATATTTACTTACAAATTTGTATTTCCCAGTAGATATTTTTCCCCATGGGATACCGGTGTGATCTTCTATGGTAAGATGGATTGTTGTCCAATTTGCGACCTGGATTGGAGGGATATTATTATCAGTAATCAACCCATTGACCTCAGCGGACTCAGTGGTCAAACCTTGCGCAGAAACTAAGACTGTATTAACGAGTAACAAATTGCACAGAATAATCAATGGGACAATCTTCGTAGTGCATCGAATCAATCTCTATCACAACCTTTCAAAGCACACTTCTAGGAGTTCTTTTTATGTCTAAACCTTATGACACAAACAATGCCAATCAACGCTGTCAAGAATGTAATAACTTCAAAGCCGGGGGTTGAAAAACCGTGGTTATTGACAACTAGGTAGATACTCTCATTCGAAGTTGGAGAATTTGATTGTGGTGGATATATCTGTGACTGGAAGTTGATCTGAAAGCGACCGTACTCGTTGTGCCAACCGAAATTATATGGCGTGATTATTGAAAATGAAAAGGTGGTTTGTTGTGCTGGAGGGATATCAAAATACGGCGGGTTAATTGTCGGAGTCCATGAAGGATCCACTCCAGCAATAGTTGGGGTAACTCGTGTGATTTTATTACCTTTATTAAGGACATCGATTGAAAACGTCACAGATTCATGGGGTCCTACAGTGCGAATTGGATTTGCAATGTCGATTCCAATCGTCGGAACAAACTGCGGTGTGAATGAAATAGTCACCTTCGTCGTAAAACCGTTCACTCTCTTAATCGTGGGAATTGATAGTTGGACATCAATTCTTTGTGATTCAGCCGGTGCTTCTACTTTTGGAGAAATAATAAGACTTGTTTTTAATGGGACTTTCCCTTCACTTTGTAATGGATAGTCCGCGAGAAGGGTGGTTGTACCAAAATAAATATTAGCCCAATCCGGGGGGTTCAGTATTTCCAAATTTATTTGCGCATTGGGGGCTATGATTGAGCCGTAGAGGAACAAATAAGAAAATAATCCTCTCTGGAGGGTGATATCCGTCCAAAAATTAATGGTTACTGGGACGGAAATGGCTCTATCGATTTGAAGGGGTTGATTGAGATCCGAAGAAGTATAATTTAAATCTAAATATGTATGAAAACTAATTGCTCTTGATTTAGTTTCCTGAGTAGTACAGTTGGTGACAAAAAAAGGAACAACCCCCATTAATATCATTCCTAGAATTATTGTCGCTTCAACTTTTCTTAGGGATGTTCTCATGTCGTACCACCATTTTATTCTTTTTTTGCAATGATTACTTTGTTTTCTGCGTATTTAAACCTTGTTGTACACTTCTTACTCCTCCCTGGAATAAGAGATACATGTTAATATATAACTTACTAGCTATAAAAATATTTGCATTTGAATCTGTCATATTTATAAAAAAAAGAAAAAGAAATAGGAGTGACCTCTCCAGGTCGCTCTCTAGTAAATCCCAGTCGTTACTGGATCATGTCGATTTTCTGGTCGCCTTCCTGTGCTTTCTTGGTCTTCTCGGTGCTCTTCTCTTTCTTTGTGGCGATCTTCCCGGGGAAATTGGAGAGAATGATGATGTCGCCGACTGCGCTGACCCATCGGTAGGGGACTGCGACGTCGACGCTCCCTTCCACAAGCGTTGGATTGGTGTTCGTGACAAGGAGACTTCCCACCCGTTTTTCCTCGATCTCTAAAAACACGTTCTTGACATGGCCGACATAGATTCCTTCGCGGGTATAGACCGGGAGTTTGAGAAAAGAGGTAACCTCTTCCGGCTTCCAAGCATCCTTTTGCATCATGTAGTCAAAATACAATTACCCATATTAAAATGTGATGGTTTTTCCGGATAGAATCTTTTTTGAGGTGGTACTCTTTATCCTTTGTAATGAGTCCCAAGGATTCACAGAAAAGAGAAAAAATACTCAAAGAACTAGATGCCCTGCAAGGCCGTGATTTCAGTTTCTCGAGTGGACATATCCTTGGTTCGATGTGCACCCAGCCGCATCCCATCGTAAAAGAAGCATATCTGAGATTCCTTGAGACAAACCTTGGTGACCCTGAGCTATGCCCCGGGACCAAAGAAATCGAGTCCCGGTATCTTTCGTATGTCGCATCCTTACTCCATGCACCGAAGACCTTTGGTGGGCAAATCGTGAGCGGCGGAACCGAGGGGAATATCACGGCGATGTGGATCGCTAGAAAGCTTAGTCGAAAATGTGAAATTGTTCTTCCTGAAAGTGCTCATTTCTCTTTCCAAAAAATAGCGTCACTTATGAGCATGAAATTGAAGTCAGTCTCGCTTACTAATGATTACACGATGGATCTTCGTGCGATGAAAAAAAAGATTGGAAAAAACACTGTAGCGGTCGTTGGCATCGCTGGTTCCACCGAACTTGGGACCATCGATCCAATCCCCGATATCAGTGATCATTGTTACGATGAACATCTCTTTTTCCACGTTGACGCTGCGTTCGGCGGGTTCATCATACCTTTTCTCAAGGAATTGCACTATGATATCCCTGCGTTTGATTTTCGACTCAAAGGGGTAAACACGATCTCCATCGATGCACATAAGATGGGGTACGCAGCGATACCCTTGGGAACACTTATCGTCCGTAAGAAACAGTGGCTAGAGACGATTAGCGTAGCATCGCCGTATATAAGTAGCGAACGTCAATCCGGCATCCTTGGTACACGTTCAGGGGCACCAGTGGCTGCGGCATACGCTGTCGCTCGTTTCCTTGGACATACTGGCTATCGAGCAATGGTGAAATCCTGTATGGATATGACAAAATATACCCAGGAACGAATTACGCAGCTTGGATTAACGCTCGTGATACAACCAACGATGAACGTCCTCGGTGTACGATTGAAAAATCCTGGGAGGATTGTGAAAAGACTCTCAGAGCATGGGTGGCGGGTGAACAAGGTGGAGCGTCTTTCGTGCATCAGGTTAGTATTGATGCCGCAAATCACAAAGCAGATTATCGATGAATTCATTCCTGTTCTCAAAAAAATTTGTAAAGAAGAAGGTGAGTTATGAGCCTTGAATATCTCAAGAAGTCATTGTATGAGGCCCCGATTGTGAAGAAAGGTGATTATAATTATGTGGTTCATCCGATCACGGACGGTGTCCCGTGTATCACTCCCGAATTGTTGAATGAAGTCTCAGGCGAGATGAAGAAACTCATCAAGAGATGTGGAAAATTTGACCGCATCGTGACGATGGAGGCCATGGGTATACCGCTTGCGGCTGTTCTCTCGCTTGATCTCAAAATCCCTTTCACGATCATCAGAAAACGCGAGTACGGGCTCCCCGGTGAGGTCTCGGTTGAGCAGGTGACCGGGTACTCGAAATCAAAGATGTACATCAATGGACTCAAAAAAGGAGATACTGTGATACTGGTTGATGACGTGCTCAGTACTGGTGGGACATTGAAAGCTGTTCTACGGGTCCTCAAAGAGATGGGTGTCACGGTGAAAGGCGTGTTCATCGCTATCTACAAAGGAACCTGCAAAGAGGATGTTTCAGAGATGTATGGCATCCCAATTACGACAATCATTGACATCGACGTCATAGATGGAAAGGTTATAATAAAATAATTCTTTATTCCCTACAGCACAGCTTTTCTGATACTCATCCGAATAAGAAATACTGATTATTCCAGACCAATCAACCCATGACATAAACGAGGTGATCACAAGAGCTCTGGAGGCAGGTAATCTCCGTAAGACTGTTGTGCCTCTAGGAGTCGTTGCTGCTGCTCCTTAAGGACCGTAAACACGACCGCTGGTGTGTCCAGCACTCGCGTCTTGAAAATCGTTGTCATTCTCTCGATCTTCGACAGGTTCTCCTTGATCCGGGTCGTGAACTGCTCGATATACTGTTCGTGCGTATACTTCTTCTGCAACACTTCGCGAAATAGCTCTTCGAGATCCTTGTAGCAGGGGATAGATCCTGTCGGCGTGATGAGCGTCTCCACCTCATCGTTCACGCGTTGCTCCATCCATTTGAGCCACACCGCCTTGTCGTTCTTCTCGTTCAACCAGCGGCCATCCTTGGCCTTCAAAAAATAATTGACCGCAAAAATCCGAGGAGGGTGCATGAGGCCTTTCCTAAAATCCAAGTTATGCTGGATGTACCGCCCGATCGGGATCGAGAGGAAATCGATGTTCGACATCGGATTGAAGACCCTGACGCCCTCGGCCCCGAGCGTCGCTGCGGTGGTCTCGGATTCAAGGCACGCTCCTTTGGTGATGATACCGTGTTCCCAGTTGAACGACTCCTCGACCGGTACCGACGTGTCAGAATCCCGTCCCCCGTAAATGATGCCATGCACCGTGACACCTTCAGGATCGTTCAACCGTGGGTCGACGTTCGGGAGGATGTCGAGGCGGAACGTGAACCTCGCGTTCTTGTGCGACGCAGGGATCTCTTTTCCGTTTCCATCCTTTTTCCCCTTGAACCAGTCCCCGGAATAGTTGACGCCAGACGTCGGAGGGACCCCGGGTTTTCCATTCCAATACACATCACCGTCCTTGGTCACAAGCACGTTCGAGAAAACAATCTCTTCAGGATGCATCAACGCCTGCCACTGCAATGGGTCGTTTGTGTCATTGATGCCATCGATGATGCCGAAGACCCCTGACTCGACGTTGACCGCGCGTGCCTCACTGTCGATGCCCCGGAGGTACACGATATCGTCTCCGACGATTGTCTCTCCGTCCATCATCGCGGTCGAGGTTTTGCCGCACATCGACGGGAACGCTCCCGTGAAATACCGAATGCAACCGTGATGCCCGTGCACTCCCATGAGTAGCATGTGCTCGACCAGCCAGCCTTCCTGTGACGCGCGATGGATCCCGAGACGCATCGCGAGTTTCTTCAAGCCGAGGCTGTTACCCCCGTACTGGGTGTTCATGCTGTAGATGATCTCGTCTTCGAGGTCGATGTACACCCGTCGTTTCTCAACGTCCCTGCTCACTAAAAGTCCCAGCCCAGCCTCGGCAAGTGCTCCCTGGGAATGCACGAATTTGAAGAATCTGGCTGATGCACCTGGCCTCAGGAACTCTTGGTACCCCTGGCGATAGAGCAGGTCCTCACTGTGGGCGACGTACGCGGAGTCGGTGAGCTGGATGCAGGGTATGGAAAACACGGAGTGTGCAGGTCCGAGACAATAGAACTTGACGAAGAGCTCATGGTCTGCCATGATGTTTGTCATGATCTCCTCAAGCTCTTTGAGGCCTTGCTGGCGGTCCATGGTGTTCAGCTCCGGCCCGAGGCTGGAGTTCGGAGGAAGGAGGAATTTCGTATGGACCTTGTCCCTCGCTTGATCAAAATAGCCGTCGAAATGAATCGTGTGGCCCTCCCTGGCAAGATCTTTTTCTTCGTGGTTGTTCAACGCTGCTTCTCGTGTGTACCGAATGTCCTGCTGTGCATCGGTCGCGACAAAAATCTTTCGAGGGTTGCATCGCTTGACAACACCAGTGATGAGCGCCTCTATTGCTGGGTTGGCTAGCCGCGCGATTTTCTGGTACCCGTCCGGACCTAATCTTTGTTTGAGGAATAATTGTCTGTTCTTTTTCCCTACTTTTTCCCCTCGGATGGTTTTCTCCTCAATCATAGTCGATCACGTGTTTTGTACTCTTTACAACCTTTCGTGAATCGATATGTAAACCTGTAGATTAATATTGGTTTTTCCCCTCAAAAATGTCGTTCATGTTATTTTGGGATCACCGTAATTTCAATGGTTCATCATCAGGGATGAAAGAAAAACCTTATTATACAGATGCGCCATATGTGAATAACGGGAGAAAGATGAAGAAAATTCCTCTGTTGGCAACACTGGGTAGTGTGACCCTGTTTATGGGAATCGCCCTGATGCCGTCGGTTTTCTCTGCTCAACAACCCTCTTATCAAATTATGGATACCATTTCTACAGAGCGTTCATCTATCCTGGCACCGTCATCATCCACCAAGTACTTTGCGGTCATTGCGGCCTGCTCGAAATACAATAACTCTGAGTATAACCTCCCGAAGAAATTTCTTCCTCCGTTCTCTGATAAGAAGCTCTCGGTGCTGTACGCCAGCCTTGTGCAGTCCGGGAACTGGAATGAAAGCAATATCATCTTGTTGTTAAATGACCATGCGACCAAACGCAACATCACGGATGCCCTCGTGCACATGGCAGAGTCAGTCGGACCGGATGATATCTTCCTTTTCTCCTGGTGTGGTCATGGGACTGAGGTCAACGACAGCGATGGCGATGAGAGTAGTGGTGGTGTGAATGATACCACCGATGAGGCGATCTGTCCTTACGATGTTGTCAAGGTCGACAATTATACGAAGCTGAACGTTCTCACCGATGACGAGCTCGGCCGTCTGTTCTCGAACATCACCTGCAAAGGGATGTGCCTGGTCTTCGATTGTTGCCTGAGTGGTGACATGGTGGATCGGGAAACCAATCAGACGGCGGGTGACTCAAGGACGTGTTCGATAGACTCTTCGTTCACGACAGGGTTCTGCGCGGATCTCACAGGACCAAAGGCAACGGATGTGAATGGGAACAACCGGGTTATTCTCATGTCGGCAAGGCCTGGGTTGCTTGAACGCGGCATCTATCTCACCGGGTTTCCTCTTGAGTTCGGGTTGGCGTACGCCTGTTCCCATGCAAAACTTTCGGACAGAAACCGTGACGGCATGATCTCCGCTGAGGAAGCGTTTGGCATCGCGCGACCTCTCGAATACATCCAGTCGACGATCTTCTGGATCTCCTGCTGGCCGTACCTCTATCTCTACTACTCCCTCTTTGGTATTCATTCCCCGCTCTTTGCTCTCATCATGGTCCCTATTGAATATATCCTTGCGCAGCTCGTGATGAAAGCGATGGACGGGCATTACTTTGGTAATTTCCCGTTCATGCAGGATACGTACGAGGGGCAGTTGCCGCTCATCCAAGAATAGTGTCAAAGATAATAAGGATAAGGCAGCACCTATTCCGCACCCTTTTATTCCTTAATAGAAAGAAAAACTATTTCAGGAGGTGTCGTATTGCTGCGAATGAACACCATGACAGAAAAGATACCTCAACACTCCCATTGTCAGATCTGCGGGAAAGCCATCGCTGCGGAGGACACCATGTGCTCCGATGAGTGTAAACAGCGGTACAATGGGATGATTAAACGAAGAAAATACCTTAGTTACATCCTGTATGGGTCGATGATTGTTATCGTCGTATTACTCCTCATGTCGTCCTATTTAGGAAAATGATCGGAATTGTAGTCTTCCTGCATCTGAACAGAACGAAATATTGAAAAAATCCGTACCGTGGCCATTTTTTCGATGAGTGACAGACAAAAAGGTTACTCGCTGAGTTCTTCCTGGAGATCGATGACCATCTCGGTGAGCACGTCCTCGAAAATCTGGTGACGGTACTCCTTAACCGAGCCATTCGCAAGATGGGCCCGGGCGACGAAATCTCTCCCGTCTTTCAGGATCTCAATGTGACAAACGGTCTCCATGATTTTCCCTTCTAGTTTTAACTCCCGTATTCATCGATTATATTTATATTTTTTGTGCCAAAGGTTAATGTGTTTCCTTCCTATGTCGCAGCGGTATTGGTACTATGGTGAGTCGTACGCGAAATGCGGTCGTCGCAGGCCAGTTTTACCCAGGGACAGAAGCCCATTTACGGCGGCAGATCGAAGAATGCTTTCTTTCTGAGAGAGGCGTAGGGAAACTCCCAACGATCACCCAAAAACCTCCACGAGTTCTGGGATTGGTGGTTCCACATGCGGGGTACATCTACTCGGGTGCTATCGCATCACATTCATATGCAATGCTTGCTTCCCGTGGGTTCGCGGAGACATTCATCATCCTTGGGCCAAACCACACCGGGATGGGTTCAGGGGTCTCGCTCATGACCGAGGGGTCCTGGAAGACGCCTCTTGGGACTGTCACCATAAACACATCACTTGGTAAGATGCTTCAGACAGGAATTATCGATAGCGACGAGCGGGCGCATGCGTACGAGCATAGCATCGAAGTGCAGCTACCCTTCCTGCAATACTGTGCGAAAGCCAAGTCGTTTGATTTCGTCCCGATCTGCATGATGATGCAGGACAATCAGACCGCATCGGAGGTCGGCGAGATTCTCGCTGGCGCGGTTAAAAAATTGAAGCGCACTGTGACGATCATCGCGAGTAGTGATTTCTCGCATGCGGGGTTCAACTACCAAAGCATGCCTCCTGAGGGGATGCGCGTGGACAAGTACGCGGAGCAGCAGGACCGCCTCGCGATTGACCGGATTCTTGCACTAGACCCATCAGGTCTTGTCCAAACCGTGGAGGACCACGATATCACCATGTGCGGGTACGGCCCGGTCGCAGCGATGCTGACCGCGACACAGAAGCTTGGTGCGTCCAAGGCAGAACTTTTAAAGTATGGCACCTCGTACGAGGTCCACCCAGACAGCTCCTGTGTCGGGTATGGAGCAATCGCAGTATCGTAAGGTGAGACAATGAAAATGGAACCTGTCAGAGACATCCAACTGAAAAAGGGTATGACCACAAACCAGCTCGTAAAGGCGTTCTACGACGCTGGAGGTTTTTCCGCGAAGCATGTCGCTCTCGGCGTCAACATCCTAGAGAAGATGATGAAGGAACACGATTGTGTGAAGTTCCTGTCCTTCCCCGCCTGCATCGTATCGACCGGCACGCGTGGCGTCATTAAGGAACTCCTAAGACGCAAGCTGTTCGACGTGGTGATCACGACCACAGGGACGCTCGACCATGACCTGGCACGCGTCTGGAAGAACTATTACCATGGTTCCTTTATGGCTGATGACCGGAAGCTTCACAAGCAGGGCATCAACCGGCTTGGGAACGTGTTCATCCCTATCGAATGCTATGGTACAGTCCTCGAGGAGCGGATGCAGCCCATCCTGCGAGAAATCTTTCAAGAACGACAAAAATGGTCTACCAAGGACTTGATATGGGAGTTCGGGAGGCGACTGGAAAAGGAAAAACGCGGTAAAGACTCCCTTTTGTACTGGGCTTGGAAGAACCGGATCCCAATTTATGTCCCCGGAATTACTGATGGTGCCTTTGGGTCACAGCTCTGGATGTACTACCAGGAGCATCGTAATCTGACGATTGATTTGTTCAAAGACGAGCAAGAGCTTTCCGATATCGTCTTTGAGGCGAAAAAGACCGGAGCGCTCATCATCGGTGGCGGCATTTCCAAGCATCATGTGATTTGGTGGAATCAGTTCCATAGCGGGCTTGACCATGTCGTGTACATTACCACCGCCATGGAGTACGACGGCAGCCTCTCTGGTGCGCAGACTCGTGAGGCGATCTCTTGGGGGAAAATCAAGGAGCGCGCGGACAACATCACCATCGAGGGTGACGCGACCGTATTGCTGCCGCTCATGCTCAGCGCGCTGATACAACGAGTGTGACGAAAAGATTATGCTTTAACGTATGGTTGTTCCTTCTTGTCGAACACGCGCTCGACTGCTTCCTTGCCGGACGGTGAATGGACCCAGTCCCCGGGAGAAATTTTTTGGCTTTCGGTAGTGCCTCCCTGTCGGTTGTGTTTTCCTTTGCCAATTGTATCGAATGCCTCACTGACAAAGTCTAGTTCTTCTGCTGTTGGGTACCAGCTGATGATGCCTTTCTCTGTGAAGAAGTTCGGCGCGGTTTTATCAAATTGGATGCTCAAGACAAGCTCCCCTGACTCTTGGTCTTTATCAAGTTGCAAAGCCACATAAATATTATTGGGTCGTTTCATGGTTCTCCCATCCTATAGTTGACAAACAATAACGTTCGTTGTGTTTTATACTTTTCTTTTATCTAAAAAAAGATCGATGAATACCATTAAGATTCCTATCCGAATGCGTCAATTTCCGAAGAACCTGTCGTTGTTCACTTCTCTTCCGAGACTTCCCTGACAAGGTCATTTTTTTGTGCGGTTGACGCAAGGAACTTTAGGATCAGTTCTTTTTGCTGCGCGGTTAGTGCCATGTGCTCTCCTATTCCCCCGTGTCTACATCGAGAATTTCAAAGAACTCTTTCTTGATGATGACGCCACAGCTTGTTTTTTTGATGAGGTCGTGTTTCAGGCAGAAGTTGATGACCTCGTCCTTCTCCTCTTGGTTGAGCATCTCTCATTCACCTCTTATAAGCCAGAAGTATTGCTACTTCATATCATGGTATCTGTTGGCAGTCATCATATATAAAGCTACCTTGGTAGAATGACAAAAAATATCAAAAGAGAACCGTGAAGAGATGCCTCAGAAGAATTCCCCTTCACACCCAGAACATGGAACGAATCAACCGCTGCGTCTTCTTAGGTAGCTCTGCCATGGGTTTTCCCTCTACGATATCGAGGGCAGCCTGCGCGAACGTCTCGACCACCTGCTGAAAGAACCAGCGACCATAGTCACTATCCGCCTTCGCTGGGCTTCCCACATACCCGTCCTTAACTCCGACGTCCTTCAGCGTCTTACCAAGCATGACCGGTGAGTATAGATCACGAAACACGCTCGGCAGTCCTGTGTAAAAGTGGTCCACAAGATAAGGATATTGATATTTCATCAGTGATGTCTCGCGGAAGTCCCCATGCACCTCTTTGGTGGTATCAAACCCGACCTTCGGCTGCCGCTGCTCCACCTCGTTACTGTAAAAATAAGGCCCCCAGGGCTCAGCGATCCGGATTTCAGGGTAAGCAGCTGTGACCTTGCGAATTCCACGATAGATCCCTTTCAGATGCCCAAGATCCATATGAAATGTACAAATGACGAAATATTTAAATCCGAACTGAGCAAGCGAGCCTACGGTATCAGTGACGATGGAGGTAATCGTTTTCGCATGGGTCGTGACCGTGCCAGGAAACCCTGTCGTGACCTTCGCGTACCCCAAGGGAATTGAAGGATACATCACCATGGTGAGCCTCGGCTGTTTCTTCGACACAAGCTTCATCGCTTCCTTCGCTGCATCCCGCGCGGTAAGCAGATCAGTCCCTACAGGAAGATGCGGACCGTGTTCTTCAAGGGGGCTGAGAGGAATAAAAAACACTGTTTTCTCCCGGGCAAGCGCCTCGATCTGTTTCCAGGAGAGTTCCTCCAACTGGATGAGCTTCACGTCGTTTTTCCCATTATTCTTTGCTGCCTTCATGTGATGACCTCACAGCCGTTCTCTTTCACGATCACGGTGTGCTCCTTCTGGGTGACGATGCCGCCTTTCGCCTCAAAAAGCTGCGGATACTGTTTTATGACCCCGAGCAGTGAGAGTTTCTTCAGTGCGAGATCCCCGCT
>DATKKD010000040.1:0-13867 GCA_035543435.1 Thermoplasmatota archaeon | reverse complement strand
TCTGGATGGTGAAGCTTTCAGATAACGTGACCCAAGAGGAACATGAGCCAGGGGTGCTCTTCATGGGAGCCCATCACGGCAACGAAAAACCAGGTTATGAGGTCTGCCTCTTCTTTATCCAATACATGGTGGAACACTACACGAACGCATCGACCCCCGAGGTACGACAGGCGATGGACAGCACCCAGATTTACCTCATCCCCATGGTCAACCCTGACGGCGTCGAGGCGAACACTCGGAAGAACATGGAACCAAATCACGGGCCCCTAGGCCTCAGCAAAGAAATAACCTCGTACGGCGTGAACTTAAACAGGAACTACGAGGACAACTGGTTTTTGTATTATGTGTTCCCGATTCGTTATAGTCTCCCCTTCGTGTACCCGGATTCCAGCATGAACTACCGGGGACCATACCCGTTCTCCGAAAACGAGACACGGGCGGTGAAACAGTTCGCAGACACGCACAACGTGTCGATTTCGATTTCTTATCATACCTACGGGGAAGTCATTTTCTATCCCTGGATGCACACCACACGGCAGACACCAGACGAGCCGATTTTCCGATCCGTCGGGGAGAACATCTCAAAGATCAACGGGTACTCCTTGTATGTGAAAAAAGACTATGTGATTAACCGGCCGGGTGGCACCCTGGGGACCTCGGAGAATTGGTTGTACCGCAACCATCGCGTCATCGCATTTACCATGGAGATTTGCAAGCAACGGGCACCGACAGACCCGCAGACTATGTACCACGTCTGCAGCATAGAAACACAGGTGCACCTGTACCTCTGCCAGCGGGCACAAACGATCTGGTCGGAACAGCAAACGTCACGCTCTGAAACATGAACGTGTCACCCAGTCACATGAATTTATTTTGAATAATTTTATATTAAAATATTTCAATGCCATGACTGTCAAAAATCGCGCGAGAATTCATAAAAGGAGAGAATGGGGATTTTAGTGAGGTGGTGAGGAGATGTGTTGTAAAAATAATTATGCCCCCATTCTCTGATTATATATATTGTGTAAACAAGTATATAAATTTTATTATATAAAAAATTACGTAACTAAAAAGAAAAAAATGTCGGCTTTTTCGAATTATTTTCTGTTCCTTTCTGGAGTCCACAAGGCTTTCCCTAGGGGCAGGATTTGTTTCCCAACCATAGTGTTCAGAAGGATCGCCGCGGCGCCATAGAAGGATAGCACTGAAGTAAGTAGCAGAAACACCCCTGCAGGAAGCGACGATATCTCAAGGAGGTAGTGCGGTATTAGCGATGCCACCGCAAGGTCCACCATGAGAAGGATTGCGAAAAACGTTTTATTTGTCATCACTGATGCTGCGGTAACAATAATGCTAAAGACAAGGATTCCGATCAGTCCGTACGCGTAGTGAGTTACATCGATTTGAGCATTCGTAAAATGAATAACTACCAAAGTCAAAGCAATGGAGTACATGGTCATCGCGTACACCGAAAACACGGTCGCGCCAAAGACGTTGTCACGCCGGAACTCCATGAGTCCTGCGATGAGTTGTGCGGTTGCACCAAAGAATAGCACCCAAGGGATCATGAGTGATCGTGCAATACTTGATGCCATTTTCAGATCGGTAGATGCGAGCACCAGGGCGGCAATCGCAAGACCGATTAAACCCAGAGGACCTGGTTCCGCGATAACTGGTGTTTTTGTTGGTTGCGCACTATCTGTTTTTATTCCCTCATTTGGAGCTTGCTCTTTCTTTGGCGGCATGTTACTTCCACTTCTCCCAATAACGTTTCTCAAGACTCGGCGGCTGCTCGCCTCCCTTGTAGACCCCGCCCCACTTGTTCAGACCTTTCGTCTCATCCGTAGCAATAGTCTCCTGCAGCATCTTAAGCATTTTCGCATCCGTGAACCCGAGCTGCCTCATCTTCTGCGGGGTCGGGATGCCGTTCGGGGTCCATCCCCGCCTGTAGTACACCGCGTCAGCGAGTTTCTCGTACTGATTCCTACGGAACTCGTACAGGATCTTCATTTTCTCCTTCACCGTCATCTTGTCAACATCCGCTTGGGCAAGGGCGAGCTTCTCCACAAGCTGCTTGTCGTACCGATCTTTCCGCGACATGTACTCCATCTCGGTCACTGGTCCCATGGACCTGAAGGGGATCCAGTCATCCTTGCGTCGACCGCGTCCCAGCCAGACGTTCATCGCACGCTGCCAGTTGTAGCACCGTTCGCTTTGCAGGATCAGGTCCTCTTTGCTGACGTTCCACCCGGTGACCGCGTTTTGCAGATCCACATAGTTTTGGACGTGCTCCGGCACCTTGTTTGGTTCCGGCATCTCCGCATTGTTCGCTGGTTCGATGTCGTTCCAGGGGAGTTTGCACAGTCCGTTGAGCCCGAACCAGGTTCGCCACATCGGAAAATAGTGGAGCGCCTCCGCCTTCATCTGAAAGGTCGGGATCGCGTTGTTCACCATGTCCATGAAGATCAGCCACGCCTCGTCATGCTGAGGTCCCTTGAGCGTGAGGCCATACCCACCCTGCATCGCGAGGGACTCCTTGGTGACGTACTCCGAGTACTCCAGTCCCTTCGACTCCATGCCAGCGTCCTCGACCAGTTGCCGGTCCCCCCAGCCGTTCTTGACGATCCAATCCTTCACCCGTCTGATTCCTTTAGAGGCGACCGACAGAAATGGGCCGTTCTCCCCTCTAGCCATGCGATGGAGGAACTCAAGGGCTGCGTCCGCGTTACCAAACCACAGTTCAAGGCCGTCGCACCGGTCCTTATTCAAAATCCCGTATTCGTACATCTCCATGTAGAACGCAAGACTCGTCCCAGCAGAAATCGTATCAATCCCGTAGGTGTCGCAGTAGAAGTTGAACTCAAGGATCCAGAGCGGGTCCCAGATGCTCATGTTCGAACAGGCACCGATCGTCTCGTACTCGGGGCCATCCACAGTGACCTTTTCCCCCTTATACGGGCCGGTCATGACGGTGTAACCATCCACGGTTTTTGCGCAGGCAAGCGTACACCCGTGCCAGCAACCGTCCGGGATGATTTTCGTGAAATGTTCATAGAACTTCGGGGAATAGATTTTGGATGCCTTCGGGAAGCTGCCAAACCGGTAGTTTTCTGTGGGCAGCAGATCGTAGGCATCCATGATTTCGACGAGATGGCCAGTACCAACCGCCCGCATGTTACACTGGTACCGGTCAAGGTCCCGAATCTCCCTATGAAGCTTGGTACCCACGGCAGCCACCTTCACTGGGTCAGCGGGATGGTTGGAGATCCCTGTGACGCTCTCGACCTTGACGACCACGGCTTTCAATTTTTTATCCCTGAACACGGTCCCAAGACCTCCGCGGCCTGCTTGTTTCACGCGTGGGACCTTGCGCCTAATATCGTAGAACGAGAAATTCAAGCACCCCCAGTAGCTATGGTCCGCTGCTATTCCTGAGGAAATGACCGATACTTTCTGCCGACATTTGTCGGTGTCCTTGGTTGCATACATATGAGTAAGCTGCTCGTTCAGGAGATGGGTGTTGATTTCCTCAAGTGGCGCTGCTTCGACGGTGACAATTCCTTGCTCGCCATCAATGACGATAATGGAGTCCTCTGTCGCTTTCCCCTGGATTTCCAATGCATCGAACCCAGCAAATTTCAGGTATGGCCCGAAGAACCCACCGACGTTACAGTCGCAGATGATGTTCGTGGCCGGTGAGATGCTCAAGCACAAGGATTTTCCAGAGCCGGCGTACTGGGTGGTGCCGCAGAGCGGACCTGTGGTGACGAGCAGCTCGTTCTCATCGCTGTCCCAGCGGGTGGTAGGTTTTATGGAGTCCCAGAGGAGCTTCAGCCCAAAGCCTCGTCCACCGGTGAATTTCTTCTTCATCTCGTCGGTGACCGGTTTTTCCTTGATTTCTCCTTTCGTCAAATTAATATACAGCGTCCGGTTCGCATAACCCTTGTTCACCTCGCTTTTCTTATAGGCGAAGGTCGCTTTGATGGTGTGAGCGTTCCTCAGTTTAACGAGGTCCCAGGAATGGTCTGTGTTTCCGGTTTTGTAGTCTTCTATGGGTATCTGACCTTCCACCACGCTTACACCCCTTGTTTATGGTATACTACTTCCTTGGTTTTTCCGAGAGGCACTTCGATGAGTTCGAGCGCATGCTCAGGGCACGCACGCACACAAGAGCCACAGGAGATGCATTTAAAAGGTTCAATCCGGGCCTCCGATTTCTTCATCGCCCCGATCGGGCAGAATCCGACACACGCTTGACATCCCACACAGATTTCTTTGTCAAGCCAGACGACGCCGTTCTTCCGGCGGGCGAGCGCCCCGACCGGGCACATGTCAAGGCAGAGTCCGCGCTGGTCGCAGACGTGCATCATATACCCGTTCGTGGTTTTGATGATCCGTATCGCTGATTTGTCACCGCCTTCTTTGGTTTTAAAATGAACCATGGAGCATGCTTTTTCACACTCAAGACACCCCTTGCATTTCTCGGGGTAGAATTTCAAGATTTTTACCGTGGTGGGTTTTTCCATCTGATGTTCCCTCTAGAAAAAGAGTATGAGAATCGTGTTGGCGATGACCACCAGCCAACACAGCGTCGAGACGCCGAATGTGATAGGATAATACAGTCGATCTTTCAGGGGTATATCGAGTCGTGCCATCATGACGGCAATCGGGACCGTGACCACGCCAATCAATGCCGCAAGAAGCCCGCTTGCCAGAATCTGAGGGATAAACGCGATAAGGTTTTCAAGGTAGAACCCCGCAGAAGTGAACACTGGGGTGAGGATCTGTGTGATGAAATATCCTCCGACATACACGACGTAAGATGCAGCAATCCCGAAGCTTGCTTGATTCAGCATTGTCAGGGTCTCTCTCGCATCGAGGGAGAACCCGGTCCAGAGAAGATCGAACAAGATGCCCTCAGCCATGATCGCAATCGCGGAGCACAAGAAACAGCCACCGAACGGGTTTAATATCCGCAGCGTCCCTGCAATCAGCCCCATGCCTGCTTGCATCCCTGGCCGTTTGAAGCTCATCCTGCTGAGGGTCATCAAACCAATCGCGAAGATGCTGGTCATGAGGACACCTGCGGGGAGATTTGCGTCTCGCAGCATCGATCCAATGATGCATTCCGCAAAACCCCAAAGGGATCCAAACACAAGGACCGCGGCGAACAACTTCATGGTCTTCATAATCTATTTCACCTCGATGCGTATGACATCCTTCACCCAGAACGCTTTTGGTAAGTCGGTAAAGATCGCAGCCACATGATTCTGTGTGAGCAACCCATTTCTCATGTTCTCCCAGGTTACGGTTTTTTGGTAGCCGTCGGAACCGATGATGGTGAACGTGTGTGTCTCAGGGTTGATCACCCCAGCCTGTATCATAAGGTCGTCAAGCGCTATTCCCGAGTAGTTCAGGTCTGCAAAGGTTCTGGGTTTCATGGACGAAAAAAGCTGCTCGACGGTATAGTAGTGGCCGTTGACTGTGATGGTTTCGGTGTTCGCTTGTGTGGTGTGAACGTAGATAGAGGATATGCTTGCGATTACGAGCACGATGAGGGCAATGACGGGTAAAAATCGGTCCTTCCCCATAGGAATCGAGGTCACGCATAATCAGGTGGATATATAAAAATTAGCTTTTGGTGAAGAGCGGTACAAAAAGATGATTTGCTTTATAAGAAGAGGCTTCAAGAACGGAAAAGAGGGCTGAACAACTTCCTTTGCGCATCACACTATTTTGTGATTGTGTCGTGCCGCGTGTAGCCCCTTAGTTCGGATCTTTGAGGCAACCTTTCGGAGGAGTTCTTCATCCTTCGGTCTCCATTGGATACGTTCGAGAAGTGCATAGGCTATCTCCGCGTTGACGTTTTCAATGGTCCAGGCAGCGGTTCTCCGGTACGCTTCAAGGAACTTCTCGCACAGGTGGAACTTCTCATCGGTGAACATGGGATCTGTGCTTAGAATTGATCCGCAGGTCCCTGCGACGTCCTCCACTGGTTTTCCCTCGTGTGACTCCTCGAAATCGACGCCATAGAGATGTCCTCGTGAGATGATGAAATTGCGCAGACTCGGATCACCGCGAAGGCGGAACCTTGCCTCGGTTTTGAAGAACGAGTGGAATTTCACGAGCCAGTCGGCGAGCTGTTCGGCAATCTTTGTTTTGTCCTCAAAAGTAACCTTCGCATCATTGATCAGGTCACACACGTTATCGCCAACAATGTAACTCATCACGAGCACGTGGTTCTCATCGTCTTTCTCCAGCGGTACAGGAATCGAGAGTTCCACGGAACCTTTTTTAAGGATCTCATACTCGTTGGCCATGTTCTTCTTCAAACCTGGTACATACCATTTCAGGATCCGAGCTTGGCCGTTCAAGACAACGTATCCGACCGTGTTTTTCTTACTAGAGAACTGCTTTTGCAATAAGGCAGTACTGTATTTTTCAGTTGTAGCGATTAATTCCTCAATCGTCCGCATTGGTCTGCACCAAGAACTGGATAGAAAAGATAAAGATTTGGATAGAAACCGGTGTTGTCCTAACGTACGATTTCGAGTGAGACCACGGATTTGGACCAGAGCGATGAGGATGTGATAGCCCCATGATCCACAAACACAATTCGGAGCGGTCCAATCGTGGGGTCCGTGATGTCGTGACCGTCTTGTTGATACGCAAGAAGCATGACGACATCATTGTTGCCTGTGACGTTCCCCGAGGCGTCGTACACATAGACGTTCCCATGAACCTGATCATACGTGTAGGTAAACGTGTAGTTATCGCTGCTCGTAGAAATAACGCTATAGTTGGACGGGAGATTCTGGATGCTGTCGAGGAGGACTGCGATGTTCACACCCGTGAAATTATACGGGCCATTGATATTAACAGATGGTAGGAGCTTCAGTTTGATGTAACTGCCGCTCCCGGTCATGACGGGTAGGTCTTTCAATTCTATAAGGGTATAATTCCATTGGTTTCCGTTATAGGAGACGGTTAACAGCGGTGTCTTTGGGGCAGTTCCCCCGCTTGGTGTGCTCGTCTGCTTCGAGAGATTCACATAAATAAAAACACCGAGTGCAGCGATGAGTGCGATGACGAGGATGACGGCGATGACCTTATTTGATTGTGTTACCATGGGTTCCCCTTATTAATAATCCTTTTTAAACGTTTTCTAAAAGATCTGTTTCCTTCACGGCACGAGTTGTGAGAAAAATCCCAAGGAAGATAATGCCGCCACCGATGAAGGTGAACACCGATGGTTCTTGGTGGATCCAGGGGATCGCATAGGCGAGAAGTGAGGAGCCGATTGGTTCACCAAGGAGCGCAACCGAGGCGACCGATGCACGAATGTAACCGAGTGACCAATTATACAGTGTATGGCCAAAAATGCCAGAGATAAGCGCCATAAGCAGAATAATTCCATAGTCCTCGAGGCGGAGGTTGTAGACCGGAGCCTGGAACGCGATGCAAATAAGAAATAAGGTGATGGTTCCAGCGGCGTACACAATAAACGCGTACGTAAACACCGAGATGTTCTTTCGGATCTTGCGTCCTCCGAGGATGTACAGTCCTGCAGCGATTCCACCGAGGATAGCAAGGATGTTTCCCTCCAAAGTGTCCAAGCCTAGGGTCGAAGAGCCGTAATTCCCCAGGACAAGAATCACAACTCCTGTCAATGAGATCGCGATGCCGGTAGCGTTCACCCAGGACATGCGTTCCTTCAGGAAATAGAAAGCGATTGGCGCGACAAGGACAGGATGAGCAGTCACGAGGATGACCGAGCTTGCTACGGATGTCTTCGTAAGGGACGAGATCCAAAAGGCGAAATGAGCCCCTAGGATGATACCAATTACTATCATCAGTAGCATTGTTTTTGGAGGCAGGGTGCGAAGCTCGTCACGTGTTTTTTTACGAACAAGAACAAGGGGCAGTACCAACATCGTCGTGAAAAAAAGTCGGAAGAACGCGATACTTAAGGGCGGTGAGGTACATGAGAGAATGAAGATTGATGCGAACGATACGCCGATAATAGAAATAAAAAGACCGGTGTAGTGGTTCTCCATTCAACGCGGTAATCATATCCTCCGATATTTGATTTTCCTTTCTTTCAACGAGGTTAGGACACGCTGCAAAATGGTTTCGAATAATTGAATAGGAGAACTACCCCGAAGATGAAGGATATCATTCCTACTAGAGCGAACGGCACCCAGATGCCGTAGACATCCGAGAGGAAACCGCTGAAAAAGGAAAGCACGGTGGAACCACCTGTTTGAAAGGTGAAGGTGATCCCAAAGGTCCAGCCTTCCTTTGTCTCATGGGTGACCTCGGAGACGAACGAAAAGAGCGCTGGGTACGTCAAGAAGACCGAGATGCCCAACAAGATGAGCACAGGGATAATAATGAACACGTTAGTGAAATAGGAAAGAAAGATACCCATGATGCCAATGCCGAAATAAGAGAGGACGAGGACTTTTTTCCGGTTGATCTTCTTACGAATCCGCCCGTACGACAATGAGGACAGGCTCCCGATGCCGGTCCACATCGCCACCAAGAGACCGATGATCGGTAAAGAAATAGTGGTTCGTGCATTCAACAGCAGAGGAAGGAACGTGATTGTGATTCCCCAGGATGCACCACTGATGACGAAGGCTGGGACGAGCAGTTTGATTTTCTTCACCAACCGCCACGTGTCAGCGCTCGCATCGCGTAAGGTCTGCTTGCTCTTCGCATTTGGCACAATCATCCAGTGGCGTTCAAGCTCTCTCGTCAAGAGAATGCAGACACTGAGTCCTCCGATGCCAATGATCCCCCATAATGCGAGAGGGAACCCCCATCCCCAGAGGGCCGAAAAGGTGAGTGTGGTTGCTATCGCAAAAAACGTTCCGATATCAGCGGAACCGCTTTGGATGCCCATGGCCCAATCGAGCCGTTGTCTCTTATAGGTCCGTGAGACCCATCCGACGCCGATGGGATGGAAGAGGCTTGTTGCGAACCGAAGGACGAGCATGAAAAGAATCAGGGTAAGGTAACTATGACTTAGCATGAGAAGAAACATTGACAATCCTGTAAGAAGCAATCCTGTCAAAAGAAATGAGTTCACGTTCTTTCCATCGGCGATTCTGCCAAATGCTAATTGTCCGATGAGCGTCATTGACAGTCCTCCACCGGTGATGATGCCGACCTCTGTATATGATAAATGGAACAACTCACGAAACACGGGGAATAGGACGGAAACCACTGCGATGGAGCCGTCGTTGATGGCATGAATGATGCCCACTGTCCAGAGGATTCTTCCCTGTTCCTTCATATGTTGACCGAGTGATAACGGTAAAACTGTTATATGTTTTCCTTTACGAAAGAGGTTCAGGCGAACAGCAAAATAGAAACGACACCACACCTTATCATGTGGTATGTTAGAGCCAGTTGTCTTTGGTGTCTATGGAAGCTCAGACGCAGGGAAAACGACCCTCCTGGTGAGACTCGTTGAACAACTCACCACTAAAGGATACAAGGTTGCGACCATCAAACGAACCAACAAGGCGATCTCCCTTGACACCGAGGAGAAGGACACCTGGCGACATCATGACGCCGGGGCGACCTTGAGTGTATTCTCCTCAACCATCGAGACAGATTTCTTGGTACACAAACCAATGTCCTCATCCGCAATGGTCCAACGGATTACCGACTTTGATTATTACGATGTGGTACTCATTGAAGGGGCGGATGACCCGCAGGTCAAGAAGATTCAGGTGGGTGCAGGGGAGGAGCGGGACAACACGATCTGCCGCTATGACGACAACATCGAGAAAGTACTTCAGACAATTGAAGACGAAGTTCATAAACACTCAAGGGTCCAGAGATTGCAAATCACCGTGAACGGGAAGGGCATCCCGCTCACTGAATTCCCTGAAGAATTCATCACGAACACCTTAGAGGGCATGCTGCGTTCGCTGAAAGGTGTCGATCGTATCGAGACGGTCGCTATTCAACTGAAAAAATAATTCAGTATTGTGTTAGTTGTAACGGCCCCGCCACCATGATGAGAAATAGAACGGGAGCAATCAGCGAAAAAAATACTTAATCCGACAAGAATTTATTATACGACGACTGGTTAATTCTTTATACGGCTCATTCATTTCTTTTTGTCTATGCAACGGAAATCCCCAGCGTTGACCGTTGATGCCGTCATCGTCAAAGATCGTTCGATTCTTCTCGTGCAACGTAAGTACGAGCCGTTCCAAGGGTACTGGGCGTTGCCTGGAGGGTTTGTTGAGTACGGGGAGACGACCGAGCAGGCGGTGATTCGCGAAGTACGAGAGGAGACAGGGTTAGATGTCGTCGTACTAGGATTACAAGGGGTGTACTCGGAACCGAAGCGTGACCCGCGAGGTCATACGGTTTCCGTCGTTTACAAGGTGGCACACATCGGAGGAGCCTTGATCGCCGGGGATGATGCAGCACATGTAAGGTATTTCAAGGGTGATGAGTTACCACCTTTAGCATTTGATCATGCGAAAATCGTTAGTGATGCATGGAAGATGTGATTGAGATGGAGTTTTGTCCGAAATGCAAGTCGCTCATGTTCCCTAAGGATGGTAAGCTGGTCTGTGGGAAATGTGGGACTGTGGGGGAGGATAAGAGTGGTTCGATTGTGGTCGAGAAACAGCAGCATAAAGAGACGGTAGTGCTTGAAAAAAAGATTGATATTCTACCCAAGACCCGCATCGAGTGTCCGAAATGCGGAAATAAGGAGGCGTTCTGGATTCTTCGTCAGACACGGGCAAGTGATGAGCCGGAAACGAAAATTTTCACGTGCACGAAATGTGAGCATCGATGGCGGCAATACTAAGCGTTTTTTCCATAGCAAGTATATTAACAGCTGTTAATAAAGAGGGTGTTGTATGAACACTACAAGTGAACTTCAGTGGATAAAGACAAGCCTCATTAACACCTTTGAGGAAGTCAAAGAGGCGGTCAGGAAAGTCGAAGGGCGCTCCCGCGCGGGTCTGATGCTTGGCCTGCAGGAAATCGGCTCCTCCCTTGATGGATTCGTCGGGGCGTACTATCCGATCGCCTCTAACATCATCGTCGTCAATGCCACGCCTCTCCGGCGCATTATGGAAACAGATAGAGATCTTCTCAAACCGTACGCATTTCATATCCTTCTCCACGAGTACATCCATTCGCTTGGATACCTCGATGAAAGAACCACAGAGCAGAAGACCTACGAGATCAGCAGAAAATATTTTGGAAAAAATCATGTCATCACCCAGTTTTCCACGAGGATGCAAAAATTCTTGCCCAATCTCGTTTATCCGGTCCACGGCTGGGTTCCCTCGAGTAGTTTTTCGGTCATCGAACTCGTTCCAGGATTCGATCAATCCACCTCAAACTCCTACATCACCTAACGAGAAAAGTGTTTTCTTTTTGGAAGTCCCCTAGGAATGCCGATACTAAAATATAGAAAATTATATAAATATATGAAAACAATAATCTTTCCATAAAACACATCATGAGGTCATGTTATGAGAAAAAAAGCAACGTTTGCAATAGGAATAACGGTCCTCTTCATCGCGCTCGCATTCCAAGCAGCAGCGCTTTCACCCACACCAACCTGTGTCGAAACCAGCGAGATAAACGCGGTCGATACCTTCATGGATGTCGTAGAGCAAGCAGCATCACAATCAACAAGCTCCCATGAATTCTACAATAAACTAGTTAATCTCTGCACCGAACCCCAGTTCCAACGCTTCCACATCATACAAGAGATTCTCAGCAAGATTCTCGGATTCATGACCCTCCAAGACACGTGTTTTTTGAAAGGAACGCCCTTTGGAAATTTCATGGACAAGGTAGTTGACCGACTCCTTCCGAATGAACGCCCTGATTATCTCGTCATCAGCTACGGCGTCTATAAACGATTCAACCCCTTAAAACAGAACACCATGACCCGACTTAAACCAGGGCTCTCCATGTGGCGTTACTCAGGTGATTCGCTCTTCATGAAAGGGAGAACGCTTGTCATTGAACGGCAACCCTTCGGGATTCATCAGAGGATCACGGGAGCACAACTCGGTCTCATGCGAGGATTCAAAGGCATCTATTTTGACCATGAAAGCAAACTGACCGGTAACTCGTACATCTTCTTCATAGGTCATGCGAGCCGCATTAGGGTATTCGATCTGACACCTTTCCACTAAAACCCCCCTTTTTTTCTTTATCCTTTATAACCAAAACCTCAGTCTTTTTCACCATGAAAAAATCCTATACCTTTTAGATACAATTCGACAATTGCCTTACTAAAACGCAGAAAATTATATAAATGATTAAGATAATATAGATTAAGGTAATAATAACATTCATCGAGAAAAGAGGGAAAATATATGGAAAAAACCAAGAGAATCATCGCAGTAGGAATAATACTCCTTTTTATGGGATCAGCATTGTACCCCGTCACCGCCACACTACCCACCCAAGTCCAAAAAGAATATGCCTCAATCAGCACCCTGAACTCGAAACTTCAGCTTTCTGACAGGGATTTCGTCACGATGGACAAAGTCATGCCGGCACTCATGGAGAAGATGAAGGCCGCGACCTCTAAATCCGAACTCGTGAATATCCTTAAATCATTTCTCGATGAACATGGGAGACGACTCGGCCTGATCATGGTTCTGACTCTTACGATTAAATTGATAGAATGGCAGAACAAAATCGAGCAGCTCCGACCCCTCCGCACAACAGCGTTCATTATGAGCTGGGGCTTCACCAACAAACTGTTATCCTGGGGGAAGGGCAGCTTTTCGTTAGCACGGCCATTCACTATGTGGTTGTACACAGGTCGTCCCAATGCCCTCTTCAACAGCCGCACCATCATCATCGACTTCCGGCCGTTCAGCATCAAGATGGTCACTGGTATCCAGTTCGGCATGATGACCAACTTCATCGGATACTATCATCACGCCAAGAATACCCTCAGTGGTAAAACGCGAACGCTCTTCATGGGGTACGCAGGGAGCATACGAGCATTCGATCTCTCCCCGTTCAATAATTGATCGGCCTTAACCACCGATTTCCCCTCTCTTTTTTCTTTCTTCTTTTCAACCTGACGACGAAGAGTTATAAGCGGGATGTACGTTCAAGGGGCCTGGTATGGAAACGTCACAAATCACGGTCATCCGCAGCCCACGGCGCAGGAAAACAATACAGACAAAATACGCGGACGGCCACCTCTGGATCTACCTCCCCGCGAACATGAAACGGTCGGACGAAGAGACATGGATCCATCGGATGATTGAAAAAAGCACCCGATGGGAACGTAAGGCGGCCTTCAAGAAAAGCGACGCCTGGCTGATGAAACGCGCCCAGGCAATCAACAAAAAATATTTCCAAGGAACCTTGCACGTGAATGCCATCTGCTTCGTCAGCAATCAACGTGGACGCTTCGGAAGCTGCACCTCTACGGACAAAACCATTCGGATTAGCGACCGGGTGAAAACCATGCCCTCGTGGGTGCAGGAGTACGTGATCCTCCACGAGATGGCGCACCTCGTCGTCCCAGGCCATTCGAAGAAATTCTGGGACCTGGTCAACGAATACAAGCTTGCGGAGCGAGCAAAAGGCTATCTCATTGCCTTGGGTGCTACCGACGAAGAACACACAGCCTGACGGCAAGTCAGGGGGTCTCAACCTCGATTCATTCGCTAAAATATCACAATATATATAATGTTCTTTCTTGATATCCTTGGCTAGTGAGGTAGGATGATGAAAACACTCATTGATGAATTTGGACAAAATGCCGGAAAGGTCTGGCAAGTGCTCAACGCCCACGGCCCTCTCAAGGAAGAAGCGTTACTCAAAACCACACGATTGAATC
>DATKKD010000039.1:0-7030 GCA_035543435.1 Thermoplasmatota archaeon | reverse complement strand
CCTTAAGCTATTAATTAGTTGATATTTAATATGTTTCTTTAAACAGGGAAATCCAACACCCACAAAAAAATGACTTTATTTGTCATAAATAGAGTACCAAGCATGGTATGAGTCTGATTGCATAAAATCAGGATTACCATTCGAAATGTTGTATTATCGAGCGAGATTGAAAAATCATGAGTACAGGAAGAAGTTCTCGGTTCCAAGAAAAATTTGCCCCATCGTCCAAATTTTGGCGAGTACACCTACAAATGTGCAGTCCAAGATAATCTGGAAGGTTGATGATTACTGATGGAAATGTTCATGGACCCGTCGGTTACTAAGATGGGTTAAGACCTGTTATGAAAATGTGACCAAATCTTTCTTGGCTTTCTTTACTCAGACATCGGCGCCGCATTGTTTGAGGATTTCGGCGGCCTTGCCGAGATTCTCCCGGGCTTTTATGAAGATCTACATCAATACAAGATTCCAACCAATGCTCCGCGGACCCAGACTGTCAAAGCCTCTGGAAGAAGATGATCGAAAGGCCCTATTTGTGGGGAAAGCTTGACCGAAGGAAAAGAAACTGAATGTGCGGTTTGAGGAAGGGGAGCTGGGGATATGACGTTAGCTGCTGCACCAGGTCTCTACTCTACCTCAATCCCGAAGACGTAACCCTTAAACCCTTTTAAAATCAGCGGATTCCTCCTTATGGAGTCAGACCTTCATTTGTCAAAAAAGACTTTTGAAGAACCTGCTGGAAAAGTCATTTTTGCAGGCTGAGCAAAATTGCCCTGATGCAAGGGGCCCGAAATCCCGAGGAGTGAGGCGTACTTGAATGTACTTTGCAACGACGAAGGATAAGGGGAACGCCGCAGACGGGCGTTTTTCAACAGCCTTTGAAGATGCAACCCTAAAGCTCCCAGACTCCTATTGCCTATCGCTGGATTAGCGGAATAAATATATTGAGTCTCGCGAATCCAGTTCCGTTGCTAGTGTTAGATTTGACACCCAAGATAAATCTGCCAGCATGCCCTATTGTCGGATACCGTCACCGGCATCCACTCCATCATCTCCTTGTTTACCACCCATTGCACCCCAGATTACCCCCAATTTAACCCTAATTGCTCCCCGTATTCCACCTGGCCTTCCCGTTGGTGGCGGAGCCCCGTTGGTATAAATAGTGACTGAAGTACCGTCCTCATAATTAAAAGTATACTTGGTAATTCCCTGAGTACGCATCCATCCCACCCACCATTCAACGCCATGGCACTCCATTGAATGTTTGCACTCCCCAGTATCGAATAGCACATCGCATAGAATCATGGGACCGAGACCAGTTGGGTCATAATACGAAACTGGATTATTCCAAACATAAGCGTAGACATTCGTGCTTCCACCGTCAAACATTATCAAATCCTTCGTTGTCCATCGCCCAATGATTGGATCATAATCCCTCGTCCCAAAACGAGTGAGATTCGTATGCTGATCATAGATGCCACCGGCGAACCCAAATGGCTGAAATCCCGGATTTGTATCAAGTATGATGTTTCCAAACTCATCATAATCCATTCGTTGCGTAACTGAGCCGGTCGTGACGTCGATCACTATCCGCGGACTGCCGAGCGGATCAGATATTATTCTGTAAACGTTCCCATTCCTAATCATATAGTCAGGAACGTTTTTGCGAGAGCCGTAAACAAAGCGGCTGATTAAATTGCCGGCACCATCAAGTTCAGCAACTGGGTTCAAATCATCTTTATACAAAAGACCTTGTACTACAACCCCGTTAATTCTCTTGCCGATACGCCGATTAAAACCGTCAACGATGTAATCGATTGTAGTACTATCGGGCAACATCACACGCAACAGGTTACCCAAAAGGTCATACTGATACGACGTCGTTTTATTTGTTATTGTATCGGTTTTGGTTTGCAGCTCGCCGCTGGCAGTGTATCCGTAAGTTAGGTTACCATACTGCAACAGACGATCTTGGTCGTCATAGGTGCCGGTAACAACTCCCTCAGCCCCGCTACGGCTCAGTCGATTACCATTGAGATCGTAAGAGTATGTAGCTGTAGTAGTTCCGTTTGTTTTTACTTCGCTCAGGCGTCCGGTGAGATCATACACATAATCAAACGTTCTAATCTGCCCGTCGGCTGTTTCTGCCTTCTGAACGACCCGTCCAAGCTTGTCATAAGAGGACAGTACCGTAAAAACTTCCGTGTCTTGAAACCCAGCAGCAAATCTTTCGATGTTCCCAAACACGTTATAAGTAGTAGCCGTAGTAACATTACCAAGCGTGGTCCCATTTATAAGACCGGTCTGCACATCACGCTCCAACGCAATTTCACCGGCCTGAGCAAGCAGCCCATCCTGGTCGTAATGAAAGTCGATTGCATGAACATCGTTCACATTGCGGGATACAATACGAAAGTCATTATCGAACTCCTGACTAATACTACTAGTAATCGCACCAGACCACGCGGCGGCTTTCAGAAAACTATCGCTCCCATCAAAAACAAAGCTGATCATACCGCCATCGGGAGCAGTGACATACTTGACATTACCTGTGTTTAAATCGTAACCCAGGCTGTAGACACCTTGAGGAAGCGTGATTGGGCCAAGTTGCCCCGCATTATTGTATACAAAATTGATCAATGTGTCATCCGGACGCTTGATCTGGGTCAGTTGCCCATCAAGGTTATAGGAGCGTTGGGTAAGATTACTACCTCCACCCACGTCAGGGGGAAAATAGTTTTCTAGGAATCCCTTTGGGGTGTAAGTAAATAAATGGCTCGGACGTCCAGGAGGAGTGATGGCCGTCATATTGCCATTAGCATCGTAGGTGTAGAGGGTCTCATGTCCCGACTTGCCTATTTGTTTCTTTATCCGCCCCGCTGGGTCACTCTCTAGCCGAATGACCTGCCCTAGAGGATCCACGATGCTTTCCAGGAAGCCTCGGCTGTCGTAGTTAATGCCATAAACTCGATCCACCGCCGGATTGTCACCTGGCCCGTTGGTAATTGTTTTCAGACGACCTCGCGTATCGTAGACGTATTGAACTGGGTAGAAGCAACACGTATCTGGCCCCTTCACAACCCGTCCCTGTGTATCTATTGCGGTGAACAATTGCCTCCCTAACGGAGATGATGTTACGATCTGACGGGTCGCAGCGTCATAGACACTCGTATAAGTCCGGCCGTTAATCGTGCGGGTGTCAGTTAAACTTGACAAGCTCAAAGGATCCAATGGGTCGGTCAATGTGACAGTCAGATTGCGAGTCTCATCGTAAGTCAGACCATCTGGGGTTCTTATGGTTGTTCTTTTTTGTATAGGCGCCTGCATTCCGAAGCGGGGATCGGGCCCATATTGCAAGGTTATGACTGTACCATCGGGATTGTTAATAGTCTGGGTTCCGTCCGTACCAATGACGCTTTCGGTTTTGGTGCCATCAGGGAATGTGTTCAGCAGGCGTTGAGCACCGGTAGTGAGCTGTTCCACACGGTACTTTGTGGTACGGCCGAGGGCGGTTGTGCGGGCCACTTCGAAGCCATTTGTAAAAATCGTCCGTGTCAGTGTCTGAGAGCCGCCGGCGGGATCTTCGGTGCGCACTAGATATCCCAAATCGTCATACTGGTAATTCGACGTGTTGTTTCTTGGGTCGGTAGTGCTAGTCAGGAGCCCATCAACCGTATAAGTGAATCCAAAGGCTTCACCTGCCGGATTGGCGATACGCTCAAGATATCCATTGGCGTCTAGGCTCAGAATTGTGCGCTGGCCAAATGGGCCAACGATAGCCGTAGGATTGTCGCCTGCATCACGTTCGATCGCGGTCATATTCCCATCGCCATCCGTAATTGACGTCAAGCGACCAGCGCTGTCGTAGCCGAACTGGTAGATGACCGCTCCCGTCAGGCCATTTAATGTTCGTTTATGTCTTCCCAATGTACTGAAGACATATAATTCACTGGCGTCATTTGAAGGTGTGAACATCTCATCGATCGAGAAAAAATTAGCTAACGGTTTACCCAGCCGTCGTACTCTATGGCTATATAGCTCAGCATTATAAATGCTTCCATCGGGCCCTACTGCGACGGCCCAAAGATAATAAAGCATGGCCTGGGTAGCTAAGCCGCCATCACCACTGAAACCAAAGGATCCATTTCCAGCAACCGTGTTGATGATGCCGTCAGAGCTCACCCGCCTAATTCTGTTGTTATTTGAATCTGCGATATAAATACTACCGTCAGGCCCTACTGCGACGCCTGTAGGATGATGGAGCTGCGCCTGTGCGGCAGGACCGCCGTCACCGCTATAACCGTAGTCGTCGGAGTGGAACGTGTTTACTCCGGTTCCAGCAACCGTGTTGATGATGCCGTCAGTCCCCACACGCCGAATTCGATGCCACACTGAATCGGCGATATAAATGCTTCCATCAAGCCCTACTGCGACGCCTTGAGGATCAGAAAGACCCGCCTGTGTAGCAGGGCCACCATCACCAAGGTTCAGGGTTATTCCAACACCAGCCACTGTGGTAATGATACCATCCGTGCCCACCCGCCGAATTCTGTTGTTCCCTGAATCTGCGATGTAAATACTACCGTCAGGCCCTACTGCGACGCCCATGGGATTATGAAGGCTTGCCTGTGTGGCAGGACCGCCATCACCACTGTAACCTTGTGAGCCATTTCCCGCGACGGTGTTGATGATACCGTCTGGACCCACCCGCCGAATTCGATGGTTGTACAAATCGGCGATATAAATACTACCGTCAGGCCCTGCTGCAACGCCATAAGGAAAATTGAACATTGCTTGTGTGGCAGGGCCGCCGTCTCCAGAGTAACCTCCGTGTCCGTTAGGATCTACCCCGATCCCCGCAACGGTGTTGATGATGCCGTCAGTACCCACCCGCCTAATTCTGTTGTTCCCTGAATCTGCGATGTAAATACTTCCATCGGGCCCTACTGCGACTCCTGCCGGACTAGAGAGCTTCGCCTGTGCGGCCGGGCCGCCGTCTCCACTATACCCCACTTCGGTTCCAGCGGCAGTGGTGATAATGTTGCCGATTGCCGCAGCACTTCTTCGGCTGCCGTCTCCGAGGTAAAGCTTCTGATCTGAAGGGCTGTAAAAATGATGGACATCCATGGTCCATCCCGCAACGCCCAATGTTCTAAAGTCCAGTGCAACGATGGATCCTTGCCAGGTCTGCTGCAGCTTAATGGATTGTCCTTTTCTGCTCACAATGTTGGTGGAAGGATTGAGCCTCGCAAAACTCTGCTCAAAATCCGCAGGAACTGCGTAGTATTGTGCTGGATATACATAGGTAAGACGATAATTGGCAGGCTGACCGCCCTGTATTGAACGGCCGTAGGCGTCCAGACCATCCCATGTGAAAGTTGCCGTTAAGTTTGCGGCTGGGGCGAACTGCTGAGTGAATATCCTGCCCGCAATTTCAATCTCAAGGATGATCTGCATTAGGCTGGCCGGGATGCTCCCCCCGCTCACCGGTATCGTTAACGTTCCTAATGAATTGCGCCCGCGCTGGCGGTCACTTCTGTAGTTCAATGTGAATGGGGTGCTGACAACAGGGATACTTTCGCCAAGCGTCTGGTTTTGACATTCAATAATCGACGCCCCGGATGACATACAGGATTTATCCGGCCCCCCAGATTGGTTTGGTTGGGACTGTTGAGGATCCACGGCGTCCGATGGTGCACCATACGGCCAGTTGTAGTCCCAAGGCGAAAAATGGGCAACTGGTACCCGCCACAACTGCTTTGGCGTCTGGGGGTAGAGGGAGGCGAGCTGCTGAAGCTCTGCGGTGGTGATGTTCAGAGCCGAGAGCTTTGCCTGGTCGTCAACCAGGCCGTCTCCATCAGTGTCCAACTGCGCAAGACCCCCTGCAATCCCTAATATTTTGATCACCCTGCCATTCTCGGACGCGATCCACTTGCCCTGTGTCCGGTCATAGTAGCCTGCGGGGACTGCGCTGCCTACCGGGAAGCCAATAAAGTCTTCCGCGTAGGAATACAAAGGCTGGTTGAAGCTGACCGCCGTCGCACCGGCTGAAACTGCTTCATCTGCGCTCAATTCCACAGCATATGTATAACCACTGGTGAGAGGGAGTTCTGCAGGCATCGCCTTCGGACCGTTGGGACCGACGGTGTATTCCGTTGCCCGGACGCTCAGAGCGGTTAAGGGCTGGGTGCTTCCATCTGAAAAAACCATCTGAGCCTGTGTGCCTTGCGGTAGTAAGAGGGTGGCTTGCCGGGTGCCGTCTCCATCCGTCACCACGCTGCTCCGGGCGGTCTGCATCGGTGCATCCGATGTGAGATCCACAAGGGTGACCTGATTGTCCAGCTGAATAAGGATGACGTCAGGCAACAACGCATAATCCTGCCATGGAGCATTAATCCGCCTCTGAGCAGAAAGGTAGCCATTCTTCTGATAGTTAACTATAAGGAACCCTCCGCCGTTCGCCGCTATATCGAACATCCCATCCAATCGGCTCAGTGTCTGGCCATACTCAGGATGGCCAAGGATCGTGATGGTTACTCCGGGTAAGGGTGCGCTCGTCTGATCAAGTACCTTCCCCCTTAACACGGCAACGCGGTTTGCCTGGATCGTCCCAGGAACTACTCCGGTCTGGATGGGGTTTGTCCCCGTATAGAGAAATTCGGTGGCCGTTGATACGCTTGTTGCGACCGTCGGATCAATGGGCGGAGCTACTGTTTTCGGATCAGGAGGTATCGTTGCCTGCCCGAGGGAGATCCACAGATCGACCGCAGATCCCTGGGGGGCAGAACTCCCTCCTTGCGGACTCTGACTGATCACCTGACCCGCTGGAATCGTGTTACTGTTCTGCCGCGTAATGGTTCCCACCGTGAGTTGAGCGGCCAGGATGGCCGACTCGGCCGAAGCTTGGTCCATCCCCACTACATTCGGGACTGTCACCGGCGGTGGCCCCAGAGAAACGTCCAGACTCACAAACGATCTCTTCGCCACAGAGGTCCCTGCCACAGGGTTCTGGCTGATGACATACCCCGCC
>DATKKD010000038.1:0-1173 GCA_035543435.1 Thermoplasmatota archaeon | reverse complement strand
GTTGGTTGTCCCAAAGAAAACATCATAAAGGACAGTGTCACCGCTATCAGGGTCACCGCCAGTCCAGCTAAGTCCAGTGTTAATGGAGATGCCAGTTGCTCCGTTTGATGGAATAGCGCTATTTGGTGTATAGGGTGGGTTGTTTGTCGGCGGTGCCAATGGTTCTCCGAGGCCGCCGGGATCATGGATTGTACCGTCCATAGTAAAATCGTTATCTCCAAGACCTCCATCGGCGAGGGTGACCGTAATGGTACCATCCCCATCGTCACTGCCTATCGGGAGATAGAACCAGGTGTTGTTGTTCGGGTATATCTTCCACCACAGAGATCCAGTGGGCACGGGACTCGGGAAGACGATGGTGATCGTGACCGAGTCCCCTGGGTTTGGGACAGTAATCGTTAAATCGAACAACCCGAAGGGAAGCGCCAGCTCAGCGGGTTTATTGGACTGCGCGTCCGGGGGCAATGATGATTCATCAACACTCGTTAAAGAACCGAACGTCCCCGTATCCGTCGTAAAGGTCGCAGTGCCACCCGTCGTGGGTTGGACGATCTCGATCGTGGGAACCAGTGGGAGGTTATCTTGCACAGGACCATGGATATTGTAGGGGAAGTCGCCAAGGCCGTCATAATCAGAATCAGGGTCATTATAATACGTGCTCCAGTAGTTGCCACCGAGGTATGGGCCGTGGATGATGTTTTCCGTGGGTGTTTTACTGATGTTCCATGTACTGGTCCAAGGGTCGGTTCCAGCGTCGTAGGCATTATCCTCGATGTTGTCAAAATAATTATTGTAGATGAGATTCTGACGACACTGTTCACACCATAGACCGATGAGGTTGCCTGTGATAAAATTCCCAGAGATGGTGTTGTACGACGAGCGCCAGCAGTTAATTCCAAACCCCGTGATGGATGATGAGAAGGTGTTTTCTGAGATGGTGCTGTGTTCCATGGTGATCATGTCCAAAGCATCGTTCGAGTTCGAGGAAATCGTGTTTCCGCTGATGAGGATGTAAGAACCTAGACATTTGATACCATCGTAATTATTCGTGATGGTGTTACCGGTGACGGAGATCGCTGATGTCTCCGAGATGTAGATCCCGATGCTATAAAGCCCATTGTCGCTAATGATGTTATTCTGTATCGTCACCCCGGTCACACCAACGTAGAGAAT
>DATKKD010000037.1:0-2613 GCA_035543435.1 Thermoplasmatota archaeon | reverse complement strand
AAAGAGAAAGAGGGTTGTTCAACCTCTAAGAGCTGGTGTTTCCCTTATTACGAGTAACCCCCGATCTGTAGGCTCGGGTCACCTAGGAGGACGAACTCCTGCACGGTTTTCGCATCCAGTCTCTCCTGGATAGGAGAGAATGCGTCCAAATAGTCCGTCAGTGACTGTGTGTACGCCTGTCCGAGGACAGTGAGCTTGTTCGCACCGTAGTTTTTGAAGAAATGGGTGTTCAAGAATCCCGAGAAGAACTGCACACAATCCGGGATGCTGTCGTTGTTGTAGTCTCCCTCTGCGAACCAGTCCAGCCCAGCGTACGCCATGGTCGCAATACTGCCACCCTGTTTCATCCGAACCAGCTTCCAGGCCCAACATTCGGGTACCCAGTCATCGTAGTAAACATGGTAATTGAAATACTTGAACCCCTCCTGCAGGAAGCCTTTCAGAAGTCGCAGCAGGCTCGTGTTGAACTGAGCGTTGTGGCATCCCCCGCAGACACAAACTGGCAGTTTACCGAAATTCCAAAGGAGCGGCATGTTCTTGATAGAAAGCCCCTGGATCCACGCGCTTCCGTTGTGCGGCGGGTGCGTCGCCCACAGCGTTGGATTCCCATGACCGTCGAAGAATAAAAACCCGCACCCTCTCCGTACTGCTTTGACGACGTCCTTCGGCCCGGTGAGATTTCCTGTCGACGTCCAGAGTTTCGTACCCCGGAACCCGGACATGTACTGCAGTGCGAGGGCGTTCTCCTCCTCTCCCTCGTACCACGAGTCATTGACCGCGGGGGCTGAGTCCCCACCGACAACAACCATCCGTTTGAACCAGAGGTTCAACCCGGTCCTGTTCTCATAGTTGATGATTTTATTTACAACGGTCTTCACCTCATCCAGGCTTGTACACGGTAGGCGCCCGACATAGAGATCAGGATACATGTCAATGATCTCATGCGTTTCGTTCGTCCATTCCGAGAAGACGCCGTTCTCGTTTGGGTCCCAGGACGAGAAGTTGCCATTCGCATCGTAGATGTCAGCGAAGTACAAATCAGACAGGTAGCTCCCCTCAAAATTCGATTGATCATCCACGTGGGAGTACCGCACAGGCATCCACCATTTCTCGTTAATGACCCCACCGTATCTCCCGCCAATCAGAAGCACGTACCGCGTTCCCCACTGATCGAACGCGTCCTTGATGAAATATTTTATTCGTTCTGCACAGTCGCGCCCCTGTGCTGGGAAGTAGGTGCCGTTGCAGGCGTCTTCCCGTGTAACGAGTTTTGTCGTGATGCCGTGGCTGATCTTATGGACAACGAGCGGCTGGACCTGGGCAGAGAATTTCGACGGCGCCAGGATCACCAGTTTGTACTCCTCGGTCGGCGCCGGCTGAGGTGCAGGTAACTCGTAGGAAACCGTGACAGTCGCCTGGTGAGAAACCAGGATTGTCTTGTCCTCCTCATTGTACTGCACTGGGTAGCATTGGATAGTGAGGTAGAGAACATGGCTTTCGTTAGCGATCCCTGCCCCAAGATTGTAAGCGAATCGCTCCGGTGGGTACAAGGATCCGAACGACGCTACGTCCGGGGAAGCGGTGATGGTCGTTGCTGTATCGTCAACGGTCACAGGTGCCGGCGTTAGTATGACCGCCTTGTCGAGCGCATAGGTGTGCGGATCTGAGAAGGTCACTGCAACGTTGGTGATCTGCGTGCCGAATGGGTAGGTATAGGTGAACGTCATCTCCGGGAGCATCGGTGCCCCGACCGTTCGGAGCCAGCCGTTCGTGTTGTCAATTGTGACGAGTGTGTACTGACCTTGTTCTTGGATAACTGGTGGTGCGAAGGTCATCGTCTGTATTGTTTTTTCCTCATGTCGCCCAGTGATTGTTGCGCCAAATGCCTCAAGTCCACTGCAGAGTAAGACTCCCAGTATCAAGACTGCGATAAGTTTCTTCATATGGATTTCCCCACCCGTTAATTATTAAAAAACTCTATATAAATCTATGCTAGCTCGCGGTTTTTGCAGATACACGGTGCGCATCGCGAGTTTCCAGATTTCAGCTTGGGCGTCTCAGGATCTGGGTGATTAAAACATCAGATCTTTGAATTTTTTTGCATCAGGATTGAAAATCCGTTGCTTCCGTGTCCAGAAGAGCGTCTCCATAAGGTCCATCTTTGCGATGTACCCCTGGTACGTAAGATAAAGAAGTTCTGTGAATTTCTTCGCCTCCCTAAGATCGTCCGCGGTGAACGTGATAATCCAGTCGTACTCCCCATGAGTATAGAGACTATTCTCGATGACCACGCCTTCCTTGGAGGCAATCTCCTGGAGATATGGTGAGGCGATGATGCGGGTGGTTTTTTCATCGAGTGGGTTTGGGGTTTTTTTGATCACCACCACAAAGCTTTTCCTCGCTTGTTTCTCCTCATCGATAATTGCTACATAGCCCCAGATGATGTGGTCGTGTTCAAGTCGTTTAATGCATCGCCAAACTTTTTGTCGTGAGAATCCGCATCGCTGCGCGACGGTATCAATGCTTTGATTCGCGTTTTTCTGTAACTCCGCAAGGATTTTTTTGTCATCATCGGTGATTTCAGGTTCATCGCGCATTATTACACCCGAAGAT
>DATKKD010000036.1:0-7349 GCA_035543435.1 Thermoplasmatota archaeon | reverse complement strand
TGACCTGTGTACCGCTGGTCGCAGGAATCCTTGCCAAGTACACATCCGGGTGGAGATCCACAGAATCGGTCATCCCGTACCAGTTGTATTCCCCGAAGATGTTGTTGTTGTTCGAGTCCCAGCTGCAGAACTGGCTGGTTTTGTTATAGATATCAGCATAGTACAAATCGCTGACAAAAATTTGATGACCATACTGATCGTCGTCCGAGATAGCAACATGGGTTTCTCGTGCAGGCAGTTGACTGTCCCCTCCGACGAGAAGCACGTCCATGGTGTTCCAGTTTTCAATCGCGTTTTTGATGAAGTATTTGATCTTCTCTTGGGTGTCCCGCCCGGTCACAGGGAAATACGTGCCACTGGAAATGTCTGTTAGGCTCACGAACCTCGCGGTCACCCCCATGCTCGTCTTGTGGGTGATGAGAGGCGCGATCTGGCTGCTGAACATGTCTGGTCCGATCACAACGAGGCTATAGGTGTCCCGCGGTGATGCTTGCGGTGGGGTCGAAGGTTCTTGATAGGCGATGACGATGGTCGCCTGTTGAGCGTACTTAAACGCATTCTGCAGAGGGTCATATTGGATCGGGTAAATGTCCACGCTTACGATGACGCGTCGCTCGCCGTTGTAGAGTCCGCATCCGACACGGTAGTTCGACCAGGTTGCCGGGTAAAGGTCGGTCCCATAATTGATGCTCGTCATGGTGACCGGCTGGTTAACGTCCATCCCGACCATCGCTGGCGTCGGCTCAAGAACCCCCGATAATGATTCTTGATGGATATCCTGAGGCGTCACCGTGACGCTTGTGACCGTGGTGCCGAACGGATAGGTGAAGGTACGGGTGTAGAACGGCAGCATTGGCTTGCTTTCCCGCATGAGCCATTCGTTTGCCTCCGAGAGAGACACCGTTAGGTAAGCGTTAGCATTCTGAAGTGTTGGTTGTGAGAAAGACACAGTGACGGTGTCACGTGTCGTCGTTCCAACAGACTGAGCAAAAGCCCCCAGTCCGCTGATGATGAACAGCCCTACAAGACATATTACGATGGTTTTCTTCATAAATTACCCCTTAATTGATATTAATACGGTTCATATATTAAAACCTATTTATCCTCTTTTTGTACATTTTGTACAAGGAATCTTTTTCGGGTGTTCCTCTGGTTTTAAATAAGGAAGTTGCATTGTGCTGCCGACATGACAGACAACACGCACTCGCTTGTCACCATCCAAAAAGCGACCTACGATTCTATCGATCTAACAGGTCTTTTGAAGCCTCTCGGTGGCATCGAAGCCCATATCCACAAGGGCGACCGTGTTCTCCTCAAGGTCAACCTGCTTTCTGCGACCACACCCGACAAGGCGGTCGTCACGAATCCACGGCTTGTTCGGGCAACCGCTGAGACAGTACTTGCTACCGGTGCCACACCTGTGATCGGTGATTCACCCTCAGGCCAATTCTCGAAACGCCGGCTGCAAAAAACCTACGAGAAAGCAGGATTGCTCGCCGTATCCCGGGACCTGGGTGTCGACCTCAATTACGACACCAGCACAACGACCGTCCAGGTGCCGAACGGACGCCGACTCACCTCCACTCCTCTTTGCAACTTTATCAGAGATGCGGACGCAATCATCTCGCTGCCGAAAATCAAAACACACTCTTTTCAGATCATGACGCTTGCGACCAAGAACATGTTTGGAGCAATCCCAGGGCTCACCAAGGCCAAGTACCATGCCCTGCACCCGAGGAAATCCGCGTTTGCAGACATGCTCCTTGACGTGCTCTCCGTGGCGACACCAGATCTCGTCATTATGGACGGCATCATCGGCATGCAGGGGGAAGGGCCGGGCGCTGGAGATCCCGTGCATCTTGGGGTCCTTCTGGCAAGCACCGATTCGATCGCGATGGACCTCACGGTCTGCCGGATGCTGGGTCTCGAGCCGATGGGCATCCCTACCCTGAAGCAAGCGAAACTACGGAAGCTCTGGCCTAGAGAGATTACCTACCCGATGCTCACCCCTGATGAGGTGTCCTACACTGGCTTTATCCTCCCGAACACCGCAGGGTACCTACTCACCGGGAAAAACACCCCGAGTAAAAGCCCGGTCGTTACCGATCGATGTACCGCGTGCGGGCAATGCCATGAGATTTGCCCGAAGGGCGCAATCACGAACAACGGCCGTAAAGCGACCATTCAGTACAACAAATGCATCCGCTGCTACGCCTGCCATGAGGTCTGCCCTGAGAAAGCCATCGTCCTTGAGGATCGTGGGAAGACACACACCTGAGAGTCGCGTCCACATATATTTTCTCGTAGCCAACCTTTCACTTGTTCTACATTCATTTTTATATAATTTTGTAATCATATTTAAATAGTGTGACAACCTCTAATACTCCGGGAGACCATTATGAAGAAGGAACTCGGATGTATTTTTGGTATCACGCTACTGCTTCTCACAGGATGTGTGGCAGCGGAGCACCAACCGCAACCTCTTAAATCGACCCATACGACACAAACGACCCTGCAAGTCGAAATCATGACCAGGGACTTCGACGTGAGCTACCAGCTGTTCCAAACGTTCGGTGTCCATGCAGTAATCCATAACGTCGGCCTGGTGAACGCGACCGGGGTTCGATGGTCCATCACTTTAGATAAAGGACTCGTTCTATTCGGAAAAAAAATAGAGGGGGTCATGGCGCAGCCGATGTTCCCTGACCAAAGCATCATCGTCAAGATACCCCTGGTCATCGGCTGGGGAAAGACACATATCACAGTGACAGTTAACGCCTCAAACGCAAACACCACCAATGACACAGCGTACGGTAACATCATGGGATTTAAAGTCACGATTCTCCCAGGGAACGACAATGCAGCCACGGTGAACATTGTGAAAATCGCTAGCGGCCTCAAAGCACCTGTTCTCCTGACGAATGCGGGGGACGGCTCACAGCGAATGTTCATCGTAGAAAAAACAGGTCAGATTCTCGTGATGAAGAACGGAACCGTTTTACCAACACCTTTCTTAGATATCAAAAGCAAACTGCACAAGCTGATCCCCGTCTATGATGAGCGAGGGTTACTTGGGCTCGCGTTCCACCCTAATTACAAAGTGAACGGGAGATTCTTCGTGTTCTATACCGCACCAACAACGACCCAGGGCATGGACCATAAGGATGTGGTCGCGGAGTACAAGGTCTCGGCAAACCCTGATGTCGCAGACCCGACTTCTGAGAAGATCATCCTTACGATCGACCATCCTGAGTTCAACCACAACGCAGGGTCGCTCGCGTTCGGACCCGATGGGTACCTCTATATCAGCACCGGGGATGGCGGTGGTGAAGGAGACCCTCACCTGACAGGGCAGGACATCAACTCATCGCTAGGGAAGATTCTTCGCATCGACGTTGACCATGGCTCGCCGTATGCGATCCCCCCAGACAACCCCTACGTCAATAAGACCGGGAACGATGAGATCTACGCGGTTGGGTTCCGCAACCCCTGGCGCATGTCCTTTGATATGACAACAGGGAAGCTCTTTGTAGCGGACGTCGGCCAGGATAAATGGGAGGAGGTTGACATCGTCGAAAAAGGGCAGAACTACGGGTGGAGCATCATGGAAGGAAATCACCTCTTCAGCCCGGCGCTCGCACAGCAGCTCCACATCAACCTTAGCATACTGACACCGCCCGTCATGGACTACAGCCATTACATCGGCCATTGCATCATCGGCGGCTATGTCTACCGCGGGAACGAGTCCCCGTCGCTTGTCGGAAAGTACGTCTTCTCGGACTGGAGCGACACCTACTTCCAACCACGAGGGAAGCTTTTCTACCTTGAACAGACAGGGCCGTCTACCTGGAAGAGGATGGAGTTCTACCTACAGAACGACAAACCAATCAACCAGTACATCCCAGCCATGGGGCAAGATGAACACGGGGAGCTGTATCTGCTCACCACGAAAACACCTGGGTCACTCCTTCCGAGCGGCGAAGTGTGGCATATCGTGGGAGTCTAGGAGGTGAAAAAATATGAACCACAACAAACTCGTCGCAATCGTAGGGGTTCTTATCATCTGTTGTACGGCGATGGCAACCGGTGTGAGTGCGACCGCGCCACGGTACATCGGTCTGAAGTACAACATGCAGACGCAAACCCTCACGGTCAAGGTCATTCATTTCTCGCCTGCGCCGAAGATCCACTATGTCTATCGGATAGAGATCGACAAGGACGGGCAGGTCTACCAGTCGTATGTGTACCAAAAACAGCCAGGGATCTTCCTATTAAAGTACACCTACAACGTGACCGCATCCCCTGGTCAGACGCTCACCGTGTCCGCGTATTGCGTGCTCTGGGGCTTCCTCCAGAAATCCATGGTCGTCTCATAATCAGAAGAGCGCCTGAATCAGTGGAAGTACGCCTTTAATTTGTCCCAGTACCAATCCACCCATCCCTGCGCGATGTCGTCGTACGCCTCTTCCGGGATGTCGGTCTGGGTGAACTCCAGCTGCGTCCCTTTCCCTGCTGGTCGAAGCTCGAACGTCACCACCGAGTGATGCCCCTTCGGCCAGTCGGAGGCACGCCAGGTCTGTACGATCTTCTTGTCAGGTACGAGTTCCAGGTTCTCCCCGGTCGCATAGTCGTCAAAGGTCGAAAACTTCCCTCCTTTCTTCTGGCTGATCTTCGCTCCTGAGCCGGTGAACGCAGCGTGTTTCTTGGAATCCATCAATGCTTCGTACACATCATGCGGGCTTGCAGGGAGCTTCACAGACTGATGCAATGTTTTTGTTTTCATAAGAAAACCTCCTACAACGAAGGTAAGAGGTCGTGCTATAAAAAACAACCACTTTCAATAAAAAAATAAAAAAAAGAAAGAGGGGGGGGGAACTACTTGTTCACCAACGTAAAGACCAACAGTTGTGTTCCACTCACCATGGATGTCACCTGATCCGCCTGGGCGGCGATGGTGATTTTACCGAACCCGATGAGCATATCGCTCGACACAGTGATTGAATCACCAATAGCGAGGTTTGTGATTGTACCTGTTTTTGTCGTGTTGATCAGGTGGAACAGGCCTCCTTGGACGTGGAGAGACCATGTGACGTTGGTCGCATTAGCTGTCCCTGTGTTGGAGATCGTCGCACTCACACCAATGCCCCCAGAAATCACCACGTGCAATTCTGGTTGCCCTGATCCCCCTTCGGGTTTGAGTTTGATGAGCCAGACGTCGCTCGCAGCATCCATCATGTTGCCTGTCAACCCGGTGATGATGTAGCCGTGGTCCGTCGTTTGGATTCCGTAGTACCCACGATCCTCGGTGCCATTCCTGTCAAAGGTTTCATTCCACTTCATGGAACCATCGTTGCCAAGTTTCGCAGCGTAGACATCAGGGTTCATCGTCACTGTGTTGGTGTAATCCCCGACGATGAAATATCCGCCATCGGATGTCTGCTGGACGCTGTACCCGGTGTCATAATCGGTGCCGCCCAGCGTCTGTTCCCATACCTTCGTACCATCAGCATCGGTTTTCACGACCCAGATGTCTGTAGTGCCGTCGGCAACCTGTTTCGTGCCGGCGAAGATATAACCGCCGTCGGTGGTCTGCTGACCGCTCATTGCTTCCTCATAATCAACGCCGCCAAACGTCTTGTTCCACTGTTCAACCCCATTGCCGTCGGTCTTGATCATCCAGGCATCGGTACTCCCGCTGGTTCCAAAGTTATCGGTCGAACCAAAGATGACATACCCGCCGTCAGCGGTCCGGTCAATAAAATCTCCGATGTCCATATTTGGACCTCCATAGGTTCGGTTCCACAATTGGTTCCCGTTCGCATCGAATTTTATCAACCAAGCATCTGCGCCGCCCGCACCGTACGACTGTGTCGTCCCAGCAACAATATATCCGCCGTCAGGGGTCTCCTGCACGCATCTACCAGAATCATAAGCGTCATAGGCCCCGACCACCCGTGACCAGAGGATGTTCCCTGATCCATCCGTCTTGATCACAAACGCGTCATACCGGAACCCAGCACCTTGCTCTCCAGCAATGATGTAGCCGCCGTCGCTCGTCTGCTGTACGCTCTTCCCGATATGGTCCATGGTATATTCACCGAGGACCTGATCCCACTGCTCTTTGCCTGCCGCGTCCACCTTCACGAGGTACAAGTAACTAAACCAAAGTGACCAGACATTCCGACCGTAGGTCCCACAGACGATGTAGCCGCTGTCTGACGTTTTCGCCACACAGTTCCCCCAATCGTTCGTGTCAGAGCCGTAGGTCTTCTCCCACTCAATGTCAGGGGTGAGCGGTAGAGGACCTTGTTTCTTCATGGTCGTTCCTGCGACGGAAAACACTGTCGCGAACACCAGCGTACCTACCAAAAGATACTTGATTTTTCTCGTTTTCATATTATCACACCCTTTTCGAGTGTGCTGTAATTTGTGAACCATGCTTATAAAATATCCAAAAATGTTCGGAAAAAACCAAACACAATGAACACAATCGCAACGATTTGCGCCAAATCACAGGGTCATCTCAAGCTCGATCTCATCCCGTAGAGGGATGCCGTCCTGGCCAAGACGAGGGATCTCCTTTTTCAGACGACGAGACCGCTCGAGCGCGTTCCGATGCACCGCCACAAGATGAAACCCGTGTCGCTGATAGAACCGTAAGGCAAGCGTGTTGTCATTCGTGGTAATCACCCAGAGCCGTGTACAACGGGCTTCCTCAGCGACTCGTTTTACTTCATTCACAAGGCAAGCGCCGATCCCTTTGCCAGGTTCCAGACTGTTGAGGGTCACGATCTCACACGACCTACCTGTAATCGCATAGGTCACGAGCCCAACCGTTGTGTTCTTCCATGCTGCAAGAAAGCCGGGGAGCGCTGTTGCATCAATGAGCCGACCCCTGCTTACGATGCTCGTAGAACCCCACCATTTTGTGAGTACGCTCGCGATCCATTCAGTGTCGTTTCTCGTTGTAGGTCGTACAGTAATCGATGGATTTCTCAATCTTCGTTCTCCGTCCACACGTTCGTAACTTTTTCCTCCCTTAATACTATTGCACATGAAAGCATGAACCGATGCCACAGACAACGAGCGGTTATTCCTGATACCGATACCATTATTTTCAATTTTAAGGGAAACTTATTTAAGAGAACAGAAGAATTCCCAATCCGTACAAAGGAAGAGAAACAAACGTTTCACAGGAAGCCCTTTGAAATGTTGGAAGTTCATTCTTTTGTTAAAAAACTCCGATAAACGTAAGGAGGAACACCTACCATGAAAGGAACAATAAAATGGTATAACTCACGCAAAGGCTATGGATTCATCCTTGGCGAGGACGGCAAGGACATCTTTCT
>DATKKD010000035.1:0-2114 GCA_035543435.1 Thermoplasmatota archaeon | reverse complement strand
TTCGGCTGATCTTCCTTGCTCATTCTCACTCTGTGATAACCGTCTCGCATGTCGAATCGGGTGAGCCATCGGGCTCCCTGCAACCGTTGTTGCAGTTCCTGCATCAAAGGTAATGGATATCGGTTCTTTTCGGTGGCTGCGTTGAGTTGTCGAAAATCCACGCATATTCGCCATTTTCCATTCTTCTTTGGTACTAGGAGGATAGGTGAGGCCATAGGAGACTCTGATGGTTCGATGAAGCCTTTCTTCAACCCATCATCGATGTACTCCTTCACCACCTCCTGTTGTTTGGCTGATAATGGATATATCGGCCCTGGACGCAATCCTGCATCCTTCATTTGTTGCTGCAAAGATGTCGTCCTGTCGATCGGTCGACCATCTTTTCCTCGCAGTGGAATCTCATGATCCCATGGTTGATGTTCTGGCAGGGTTCCTACTTCTCCTTGTTCAAAGAATTTCGCGAACTCTCCATAATCATCTGGATAGGAGGCCTTCACACTGTCTGGTGATTTCCCATCCTCTCGTTCGACCTTTCGTATGACCATGCATCCTGCATAGACCTTCTGACGTTTTCTGATCGAACGCCTGATTGCCTTCAAAGAGACTCTCGTGATCTCTTGAGGACTTTCCTGGTCAGGTGGCAACTCTGTTGTCGTTTCCCTCGACTCCTGTCGATCTGGATCCTGAACCATAGGCTTCGCAACGCTGCCGGTATCCAATTTCTGATCCATACCTTGTGCTTTTCCAGCGCACTTGGTGTCCAACTTGTGGGTACACGTTGCTGACGGTGCAGACTTTTTCTGCTTCGGCTTCCGCTGTCGATCCATATCTCGTGCCTTTTCAGCGCACTCGATGTCCGGTTGGGCGCCTTCGTCTTCAGCCTTCCTGGGCCTAACCGTCTGGGTAGCCCAATTGATGTCGGGGTTGTGCTTCAACAACCAATCTTTCCCGATGAAAACCTCATCGTATCCAATATCCATGATATCGAACGTTCTTTTCTCTTTGATTCCTTGAACATCGATTTCGAGAGGAATTGTCTGCATCCAAATCTTTCCTTCGCCAAATGCCGTTGGTCGTTTGTCTGCCAGGTCCACCTCGATTGGAACCTTCTTAACCGTGTAAGGTATGTTGTTCCGTTCCACGTATCGGTTCGAGATCAGAGTGAAATCTGATCCACTGTCAATCAAAGCCGTAGCCCATCGTCCATTAAGTCTGACGGGTATGTGCGAAATCGAATCTGATTTGGGCACTCGTTTGAGACCTATGTTGTTCACTGAGAGCGGTCTCGCCTCTCGTGACACAACTAGTTTTTTGTCTCCTGCTTGCGGGCCTTTCCCTTTGGTTCTCGGGGAAACCATCCCGCACCTTGCTTTTCACTCAAGTGTGTCAGACAGTTGTCGTCATAGCAAGCCGTCCAGCTCATACTCGCATGAGGAGTGGGTTGCTCTGCCAGCTTCCTTGTTCGAACTTGCAGATTGGCTATCGAGCCACGAACTCGCTGTCTTCCTCTGTGAATCCAACACTTGGTGTATCTGCATAAGTGTCTCGGCACCTGACGATGTGCTGGGTCACTTAGCCAATTCGCACTGTTCTGTCTTGCTTCTAGGTGCATCTTACACCTCGCGTAAGTGCACTCAAGCCAGTGCTTTTCTCGATGGAATTTGAAAGGTCGGTTCCCGTGTAGCATGCATTCCTCAGACAGGCACAAAACCCTGCTCTGATTCCAGCCATCCACACATTCTCTCGGCCATTCTGGATCAGGCGCCAAGTACTGTTTACCGTTCTTACTGACTCTCTTCCAGTACTTCGCCACATCCTTCGCATGCGGTGTTCCGATTGGCACCTCTGCTCCATCGTCCGTATATTTGCGGTCCGGTGACCACTCGTAATACCATTTCTGAGGGGAATGCTTCCTGCATGTGTCGTCCACGCAAGACATCCATGAAATGTCCGTATGGTCTGGGTGAGTCGGATTTACTTTCTCATGGTCTCCTGGCACATGTCGATAGACTTTCCCTGCCACTGGGGGTCCTCCTCGGCCAGTCAAACTGATTGGAGCCGCATCGTGCCTGCTGCTCCTTGGTCTGAGGTCCCTCGTTGGGGTCGTCTCCAAC
>DATKKD010000034.1:0-5015 GCA_035543435.1 Thermoplasmatota archaeon | reverse complement strand
CCACAAAGGCGATGGACCAGGAGAAAATCGTACGCGGTGATTATGGTTTTGATCCTTGTCGTCTCCTCCGGTTGGTATCTTGCGACACATGAAGGCAGCAGCAAGAACCTAAAAATACAGACACCAGTCGAAAACATTGATAACACCATCCCGCAGCCGCAGGATGTCCCGACGCCGCCGGGGAGCAGTCGGACCATCGACTCAGGGCGACACGTCCTGTTACCCTCCGATGAAGGGGTCCATAAATTCAGTGGCCGGGAATGGTGGTACTTTAACGTCTTTTTCAATGACATCTACAGCGACCTGTACAACTACTCGCTCATCGTGAGCTTCAACAGGATGAAGTGGAACGATATTCGCTTCCTGAAACCCGATAACTTGTTCATCTTTTTGTACGATCCCAACGGGACGAATTACAATTTTGCGACAGAAAACAAGAAGCGGGGGACGCTGCAGGCGAACACCCCCGGCGTGGATGTGACGTTTGAAAGCAGCTGGGCGAAAGGGACGTACCCCTCGTGGCAAGTCCACGCGGTGAACGCTGCCCAAGGTTTTAGTGTGGACCTCGAGTACACCGCTGATTTCCTACCGGTCTGGGTCGAAGGGAGAAGCGCGAATCTCCCGATCGCAAAATATGTGGCAGGGGACTACTACGTCCCACGATGCAGGGTCAACGGCACGATCACGTGGAACGGCAGGCGGTACAACGTGAGCGGCATGGGGTACCATGACCATGTCTGGGAGAGGAACGTCCCTCGTTTCATAACCAAAGGATGGGACTGGGCCAATATTCATTTCGACAATGGCTGGGAGATGTACATCTCGAAGTTCATCATCCGCGCCCCAAGAAATCCTTACTCGGGTGCGATCATCCTCTCCCCGAACAACAGGAATCTCACCGAGTTCAACAAATTCACGATCACCTTCACCGAATCCGCCAGCCCGCAGGGCCTGCCGTTCATGACGTATCCAAAGAAATTCCATCTGGAGGCACAGCGAGACGACATGGTCCTGAAACTTGATGTTGACATCTATAACATCTGCCAGAACGTTTTCAAACTCGCCCGTACCGGGCTGTTCGAAGGACCCTGCCATGTCACGGGGACGTTCTCCTGGGCGGGGTACACTGTGGACCTACAGGGGTACGGGTTGACGGAGATTACCCGGGTGAAATATTTCCTTGGGTTACCAGAAACGGTCACGTGATTCTAAGGGTGAAGACGAGGTACCGGAAAGTAAAAAGAAATCCATCTCGTTACCCTTTTCTATGACCGTGTATTCCCATTCCCGACTGAGTTGCTACGAGCAGTGTCCTCAGAGGTTCAAACTGCAGTACATCGACAAGGTGGAGACCGAGATCGAGGAGTCCATCGAGGCGTATCTCGGCAGCCGCGTCCACGACGCGTTGGAGAAACTGTACCGTGATTATGAGCATCAACAGCTGGACTCGCTCGAGGAGCTGCTTGATTTTTTACGAGATGAGTGGAAGAGCAACTGGTCAGAAGCCATCGTCATCGTGGATACCGCATATAAACCCGAGAATTACCTGAAGATGGCGGAGAGGTACATCGCTGATTACTACAAGCGGTACCATCCGTTTGACCAGGGAAGGACTGTCGCATTGGAGGAGCGGATTCAAATTAACCTTGATCCCGCTGGTAAATACAAGCTCCAGGGGTACATCGACCGGCTCGCTGAGCGAAACGACGGGTACTACGAGATCCATGATTACAAGACGAACAGCAGGATGCCGCTTGCCGAGTATCTACGGACTGACCGCCAGCTTGCCTTGTACATGATTGGGGTAAAGAACAATTACCCGGATGTTAAACACGTACGATTGATCTGGCATTTCCTTAAATTCGACAAGGAGCTGGATTCGACACGCTCCGATGCTGAGCTTGAGGAGCTGAAACGCAGCACGATTCAGCTCATCGATACCATAGAAGATGACGAGAAGTTCCTCGCAAACCCCGGGTATCTCTGCGAATGGTGCGAGTTCAAACCCGTGTGCCGGCAGTGGCGCCATTCGTACAAGGTCGCAGAACAGCCAGCGAACAAGTATATGAAGGACACCGGCGTGCAGCTGGTGAATCGGTACGCGGAGTTAAAAAACAAGCAGAGGCAGCTCACCAGTGAAATCGAGGAGGAGCTTGAGAAACTGGAACAGGCGATTCTCGCGTTTGCCCAAAAAGAACAGGTGGATTGCGTTTTCGGATCGAAGAACAAAGTCAGGATCACGGAGAGCGAACGGTACTGTTTCCCTTCGAAAAACAGCAAGGATCGACAGGGCCTTGAGGATCTCTTACGGCGTTATGGGAAACTCGCCGAGGTCAGTCAGTTGGACACGACCGCTCTCGCCGAGATCCTGCAGGGTAAAACATGGGACCCCAAAATGCTTCTGGCAGTAGCGAAGTATGTCGAGATCGAGAGAAGGAAGCGATTGTATTTGAGTAAAGGAAAGGAGCAGTGAACCCTGCCTTCATCATGGGTACCCCGGAGTCCTCCCCCTCTGAATTCATGCTTTACTTCTGAGAATCAAGGTCACATTTCTACTTCTTCTTCCCAGTTTTTCTCAAGGTATTTACCCATTTGTTGTGCTTCCTTTTCAAAGGTTCCCCAGTCGTAATGTTGGGCGTGCAGCATCGCGCTCCATCTGGCCGTGAGACTCGCGAGATAGTAGACTTCGGCGAGTTCCTCATCGGTCGCGCCATAGAATTTGGCCATCGCGGTGTGCATCAGCTCGCAGTACGGGCACTTGATATTTGCTGCTATTTCTAGCCCTGCTAGCTCTCGATATTTCGCGGGTATTTTTGTTGTTCCCAGGGTGTATTTCTTCCAAAGTACCCAATCATGGGTGAGCACTTCTTTGGGTAACGCTTTCATAAATCCAGGGACCACCCCGATGGTATTTTGAATATCTTTTAATGTTTCTTCATATTCTTCCATTGAAATCACCTTAGTTGACGTACTTCGATTTCATCCACTCTATAAGAAAATGTCTCAAGAACGATTCAATTTTATCTAAATAACGATTCAGAAGAGAAACACGGCATCAAGGAACCCAGAAAATTATTTTAACGACGATTGATGATGTCACTTCAGGCAACCATGCGTGAGAAAAGATTTATCGCAGAACATCGAGGTGGACTCCTCACAAAAAAGCAGCACGATCAACTGCTGCAATGGGCGTGTCACTGTGCGCAGCACGTGTTGCCACTCTACGGCGATCAGATAGATGATCGACTTCGCACTGCACTCGGGGTCGCGGAAGCATGGAGACAGGGGAACGCCTCCGTCGGTGACGCGCGAAAGGCGGCGGTCGCTGCCCATGCCGTTGCTCGTGCATCATCAAACCCCACCGCCATCGCGGTGGCCCGATCGGTCGGTCATGCGGTGGCGACCGTGCATATGGCCGACCATTGTTTAGGAGCAGCATGGTACGCCCTGAAAGCAGCGCATCACGCAGGGAAATCAGTGCTGTCAGAGCGAACATGGCAGCACGGTCAGCTGCCGTCAGACATCAAAGAGCTTGTCCTTTCAGCGCGGAAAAGCAGAAACATATAAAGAAAGCGCAAGGGCTTATAGGGGATGATATTTTTATACCCTGAAGAGGGATAGTATTATAAAACACGGAAGTGTTCCAATGATTAGTCGGAATATTCTGCGCTTCTTCGGGGGACCATGAATCACAAAATCATCGGGGTTTTCATCAGCCTGTCGTTAATCGTGCCGATCGTGCCAGCGGGGACGCGAGCGTTGCAGCAGAACACGCACCTTGAGGAAGGATGGCTTGAGGAGCACAACGGGATAAAAATTCTTCATCTGTATGGATCGTATTATGACATGGGGTATCAGCAGGGGTTTTTGTTAGCGAGCGAGATCGGGGAAAGCATGCGTGCCCAGTTACACAGTTTCGAAAGCAAAGGATATTCGTATGACAAGCTCTTGGAGATATGGGACACCATGGAACCGTTCCTTCCCGACGAGTACAAGGAAGAGATGCGGGGCATGGCGGACGGTTCAGGGATACCCTTTGACGATATCAGTGTGCTGACAACGATTCCAGCCGTGTTTAATGTGCTCGTTGAGGACGGGTGCTGCGAGATCTCGCTTTGGGGTGATGCGACTTCTGATGGGAGCTTGTATCATGTGCGAAGCCTGGACTGGTCGTTGGATGTGTCGGATCCTGTAACAGGGACGCCCCTGTATGAGAATATCGTCCTTATTGTTCGCACTCCCTCCATTGGTTATGCGTCGTTGGTCCCAGATTTTGCTGGCTCCATTGGATGTTGGAACGGGATCAATGAAAAAGGGATTGTGGTCGGGGAGAACACGTGTATCACGAATGATACCACCTTCTATGGCGTCTGCCCGTGGATCCGGATGCGCATGGTGCTCGATCATGCGTCCACGAGCGCAGAGGCACTGCAGATCTTGGTATCGAACCGGACCTGCGGCACCAATTTTATCCTTTCCGATGCGAATCAGCCAGTCGGTTATGCGCTTGATCAGTCAGCGCATATCTCCTATGTCGGGACGTGGGATAATCCAGTGGAGGGCTTACACCCGTTCTGGCAGATCAAGGATGTTGTTCGACGCGTCCCTCAATACGTTTACCCTCGATGTGCAGCGTTAGAGTATCATCGGTATCGTTACGACCCGGGTGGTTTTACTGGCTTCCTTCTGTTTGCCTGTAAGAAAAGTTATATGTTCATCGCATGGACGCACTACAAGGCGTTAAGCGATGAAATCGTAAAGCGATACGGCTCGTTGGATCTGAACGGGACGATGGCGCTGCTTCATGATGAGTACGTCGGTAGGACAAATCCTGTGATGAAAATGCTTCGCGTCACCGGGTATTCCAGTTTTCAGTGCCTCTGTCAGTGGGTGTGTCGTCCTGCGACTGGTGACATCGTCATCCGGTTTGCGAGCAATCACACCCTGGCGTGTTACAATCCCGTGCATTATTTTAATATGTTTGAGCTCTTTCGTGCGAATCCACCTTGAATCGA
>DATKKD010000033.1:0-1197 GCA_035543435.1 Thermoplasmatota archaeon | reverse complement strand
AACCCGAAGATCTGCCCGAGGATCCCCTGCCGTGAGTTGATGTCCGCGATTTTCTCATAGCGGATCGTGCGCTCCCGTTTCGTGAGCAGCCCTCCTTTGAAGACGATGCGCAGGTTCGTGATGTAGTACTTGTGGGACCGTCGGTACAACTCAACGATGAGGAAGCCGGCAATGGACACGATGATCGAATAGACCATGATGAATAAGGCAGAGTCATTTTGCCAGGTCTGCTTCCAGAACAGCAGGCCGAGCCCGCCGAGCACCACTGCAAGGTACAAGAAAAAGATGCTCCATTGGATTGCAACCAGCGATGCAATCACGCCGATGAAGAGCAGGACGATTGCCCAGAACATGAACGGGAACCACGGGTTTCCCTTCAACCATCCGCCATACTGTGGAGTGTTCACCAGCCAAAAAACGACCACGCCCCAGACGATCATAAAGATGCACAGAGTTTGTAGTTTCATGAACGACAAGGGGTGAGGCGAGAGTAACCGCTCGACCTGTTCACCTTTGAGAAGCTCTTTTTTTTCCATCCGCAGCCCTCGTATGCTTCATCCGCCCCACGGTTTTAAATCTATTGGTCTTCTTATATTTTATCAGCAGGTAGGTGACGACGATGGTTGCACAAATCATAACAAGCAGCGACCAGCCGAGAATGTTGTCATGGGGGACATAGAAGAACAGTATTCTGACTGCGCCATAGGAAATCGGCAGCGTCAGGAATGGTACGAGCCGCCAGCCGGGAGCAATCTTGTCTGAAGCCCACACGAGCATAAGCAACAAAAACGCAAGGAGGAGTGCGACGATGCCAATGACAGAAAACAAAGAGAGCACAGAGAAAAGCACCACGTACCAGTTCGTCTTCAACCCAAGCGAAAGCAGGAACAACCCGTAGACCACCGCGAAGAACACAACGATGTACGACGGTTTCTTGATGAAGTGCATCGTGACGTTCTTCAGGTCGTACAAGAAGTTGATTTTTTCTTTTCGCTCCTCACCGATGTAACTCGGACGTATCCCAAGGCCGAGAAACAGGAGGATGAGGAGGAACAGGACGTGGACCGGGTTGAGCAAGTCCATGTTCGTAAGGAAACGAACCATGCTTTGCATGAACGTCGAAAGCGTCACACCAAAATTCGTCATCGTCTGCGCGAACGTGAACTGGACGCTTGTGGGAAACGAGAATCCTTTCGT
>DATKKD010000032.1:0-8160 GCA_035543435.1 Thermoplasmatota archaeon | reverse complement strand
CCGGGTCTCATACTCGGCAAGTGTCTGGGCGTCGAACTGCTGCTTCCCCACGGCTTTGCCGATGACCTCGCCAGCGATTTTGCCGCCCTCGATCGCAGTCATGAGGCCGCCACCGGTGATCGGGTCGACGTGCCGCGCCGCGTCACCAACGAGAAGCACGTGGTCCCGGACTGATTCGATCGGCTCGGCAACAGGGTCAGCGCCTGCTAAGAGGCGGACCGGTGAGCCTTTCCGAAGCTCCGGGTACTTCGCGATGAACGCATCGAGCAGCTTCAGGGCTTTCCCTGAGTCGCTCATGCTGGAGAGGATCCCTATCCCGACGTTCGCGACGTCCTTCCCCTTCGGGAACACCCAGACGTACCCACCAGGTGCGACCTGTTTCCCTAGGAAGAAATCGCAGTATGGGGTCGGCCAGTCGATGTTCGTGAGCGTGTACTGCGCGCACGTCTCCAGGTCATACGGCTTGAGTGTTGTCTTGATGCCGGCCCATCTGCCTATTCTTGATTCTACGCCATCGGCGCCGACCACAACATCCGCCTCGATGTCCAAGGTCTCGTCGAAACGCTGGGCTTTCACACCGGCGACCTTCCCGTTCTTTTTCAAGAGGTCAACCGCTCCGGTGTTCACCATGAGCTTCACGCCCTTCTTCACCGCTCCTCGCGCGAGCTCCTGGTCGAAGATATCACGGTAGAGCACGTACCCCGTCTCAGCACCAGCGTACTCCGCGGAGAGCGTGATCTTTGTACCGTTCGGCGAGAAGATACGGGCGCCGTCCATCTTCTTCGCCATCCAGCGGGTCCCCTCAAGTACCTTGAAGGTGTCCACCTTCTGGCTGATGCCCTCGCCGCAGAGCACGGGGACGCCGACCTCAGCGCGGCGTTCGATCATGAGCACCTTTGCGCCAGCCTCGGCCGCGAACCTCGCGGTCACGCTGCCTGCCGGGCCGCTACCGACAACCACAACATCATACTTCATGCGACGTCCCCTCCCAGATGATCGCCCCGATCGGGCAGGTCTTGACGCAAATGGAGCAACTGTTACAGTGATCTTCGTTGATCAACGCCTTGCTGGTCACCATGAGGATCGCGTCCTGAGGGCACACGGAGATGCACGCACCGCACGCAAGGCATCGTTCTTTTTTGACAAACGCTTTAGGCTTTGCCATAGGATTCTCCTCTTGTGATCCCCGATGCGATGAGATGAGCGACACGCACCGGCTCAGGGATGACACCTCGTATGGTGGAGACGTTTATTAGTTCTTTTGCCTCTGGAAGGGAGAGTCCCACGTATTTGATGTAGATAGGGTTGTGGGGCGTGGGTATCTTGTGGAGGACCCCATGGTTGATGATCTTCCAGCGAGCCTCCCAATCCCTGAAATGCGTCTTGAGCGCGTGCTTGATGTCCTCAAAATCTGGTTTGTCCCTTGTGATTGTCATTATCGGAAGACCGGTCGCCTCGTAGACCTCATTGATGTCAACGACGTTGAACCCGCCGAGGCAGACGCCGTCCAGCATCGCGACTTTCAGCTGGGTGCGATGCCTAGTCCGCTGGATCATCTCAGTGATGATTGCGGTCGCCTCGGTGCCGTCGATCGTCACCTGGCTGGAAAGCACGCTTTCGAGGTACTCACCGCCGCGCATGACCACGCCGATGACCGCTGCGTACTTCTCGCTGAAGGTGAACGGAGCATCATCGATACCCAGGATCCTGATCTGTCGCTTCATCCGGTGGAGCACAATTTCCTGGGCTGTTAAGAATGTTTCTGTAATCTCCTTATTCTGCTCTTATATATCATATATAATAATAGGAGACGCTCGAGTTGCCGTCGTAAGGATTTATAATGGTGATACCTTATTCGCGGTGCTGTGATTCTATGATTCTTTCTGACCGCTCCATCAAGACACTACTCAAGGAAAGAACACTCGTCATCGACCCAGTGTCTGAGGTGAAATCAGCCTCGGTGCGCCTCCATCTCTCCGACCAGTTCGCGCAACCGTTCGGCCGCATCGAACGAAAACAATCGTACACGCTCCGGCCAAAGAAACTCGTGCTCAGCTCGACCTTGGAGCGCGTGAAATTACCAAACGATCACGCTGGACTGTATGATGGCTCCACGACGCTCGCACGCATCGGCATCACCACGCACATGGGCAGCATGCTCGTCTCGCCAGGTTCGGACGGCAACCTCACGCTTGAGATATTCAACGCCTCGGACAAACCGTTCATTTTGAAGGCTGGGATGCGCATCGGGCAGCTCCTCATCCTCAAGCTTGACGCACCAGCCGAGCATCCGCAGCCGACGCTTTCCTCGTACAAGGGGAAACGGCACACCGGGCTGGTCATGCCGCAGCAAAAAGACATCTACAGACCACGCAAGAAATAAAGAAATCGAGAAGACTGGTTCTCAGCCGCTCAATACGCCAATCATTTTTTTAGAACGTTAACCCAGTGAGCGTCTTGGTGTCAAGCACGCCGGTGATCGAACGTATCTTGTTGACGATGATCGTGCCAAGTTCCTCGAAATCGTTCGCCTCGATCTTCGCGATGAGATCGTACTCACCGAACAGCGGGTGCAGCTCCACGATCTGCGGTATCTTCGAAAGCTTCTTGTAGACTTCATGTTCGTGCGCCGGTGCCACATGGATCAACACAAACCCTATCGCCATGGTTCTCCTCCTTTTGTTTTTTGACTCCTCAAATGATGATTTCGTTCCTCACATTTTTGTTGGTGAATCGCAATAACACACGATATCACGTTACGCAGGCTCTTGTTCTACTTCGTCGGAAGCATGTCCGGCTTGTGACAGTTTGCAGCTTTCGCACATGCCGTCTTCTTCCTCTTCGGGCTCGAGTTCATCGCCGCAGACGGAACAATACATTGTCATAGAGTGTCTCACCATTGTTTTTCGTATGGTGTCCGAAATTCGAAAAAGCAATAGGGTGACTCTTTATAAAGTCTTGTCTCGAGGTGTCTGAAAGGATTTTGTCTGAACTTTTTTCTCAGGTAAATTTTTTTTGACGAAACAATAAACTTTTTTTTTTCACAAAAAAATTATCGAAATTTTTTTTTCAAAAAATTTTTAGTCGCAAAATTCGCGGACGTTGCAAAAATTTTTAATACGTGTCATTGCATTACGGTGTACAGAATGAGTCTTTTATAATGAAAGGGATAACCACATGGAAGTAGCGGGACTCCAAAACGATGATGAGCCCCCACCCAACGATGGTGTTGGAGATACCTTATTCACTAGAGCCAGGAATCTCGAACGTGCCCTCGGTTTTGGCAACATCTTCTTGAAATTCGAAGGTGGCAACCCCACCGGGACGCAGAAGGACCGCATCTCACAGTACCACGTGAAGAAAGCGGTACGCGAGGGGTACTCGACGGTCACGGTCGGCACGTGCGGCAACTACGGTGTCTCCCTTGCGTACTTTGCAAAGCTCGTGGGGCTGAAGGCTAGAATTCTGATTCCAGAACAATACTACGTCGCACCGAAAAGAAAAGCGGAGCTCGAGAACCTCAGCGCGGAGATCGTCACGATCGACGGCAAGTACGAAGATGCCGTAGAAGAAAGTAGACGACTTTCGCGCATGGAACATCTGTACGATGCGAACCCGGGGAACGGCAACGAGAGCTGGCGCGGGTACATGTCGATTGCGTTCGAGATCTACCGGCAGCTCGGCAAGGTCCCCACCGCGGTCGCGGCACCAGTCGGCAACGGCACGACGCTCGTCGGAATCTACCACGGTTTCAAACAACTCCTCGATTCACAGGTGATCGACCGGATGCCGTTTCTCATCGGCGCGTCCACGCCCGGGGGCAACCCGGTCGTGAAAAGCTTCAAGGCCGGAGCATCCAAAACCGAAGATTTATTACCAGCCGAGATCAAGGAAAGCAGCGTGAACGAGCCGCTCATCTCGTACCACTCGTACGACGGTGACGACGCGTTGCACGCGCTGTACGACACGAACGGCTGGGCAGACTACGCTAGCGACACGTGCATGCTCAAGTACCACACTCTCATCAAGGACCTCGAGGGTCTTAACGTGCTTCCCGCCTCGGCTAGCCCGATCGAGGCGCTCATCAAGTTCAAGCAACATCGTGTCGCGTATAGCGATTATGTGCTCGTCCTCACGGGGAGGAAATTTAGGTAATACTCGCAGACGACAAAGAACCGGTGTGTCGATGAATCGATCACTCATCTATGCGGACCGCTTGTACAGCTGCGCTGACGGCAAGACCGCGCACGGGCTCGTACGCTACAGCAAGAAATACACTATTGTGGGCGTCGTCGATTCAACGTTACCGAAAGGTGATGCCGCGACGTTTCTGGATCCGACGAGGAAGGGAATTCCGTTGTTCAATTCATTACAAGATGCCTATGAAGAGACGAAACCTGACACGTTCATCATCGGTGCGGTCTCCGAAGGCGGAGTGCTCCCGCAGGGGTACGACAAGGCAGTTGAATGGGCGCTTTCGAAAGGAATGAATGTCGTCTCGGGTCTTCACCAATTTCTTTCGGATGATCCACGTTTCATGAAACTCACAGAGGATCATGGGTGCACGATTACAGACGTCCGCAAGATCTTCCGCGACTACAAACGGTTCTACACCGGCGAGATCATCAAGATTCCGTCGACCCGGGTCGCGCTCATCGGCACCGACTCCGCGATCGGGAAGCGAACCATGGCGGTCGTCCTTGTCGAAGCGCTACGCAAGGAAGGGCATTCCGCTGACATGATCTTCACGGGTCAGACCGGCTGGCTGCAAGGCTGGCCGCATGGCATCGTGCTTGATGCGATGATCAATGATTTCGTCTCCGGTGGACTCGAAGGTGCAATAATCGATTCCTGGAAGGACAGCAAGCCTGAGTTCATGATCATCGAAGGACAGGGAAGCCTCGTTCACCCGTTCTTCCCTGGTGGTTTCGAGATTCTCGCTGCTGGGCAGATCCACGGGTTCATGCTCGTGGATGCGCCGAAACGACCACATCTCGACGGGTTCCCCGGGTACCCGATGCCTAACCCGAAGCGGGTGGTGCGTATCGCGGAGCTGCTCACCGAAAAGAAGCTCGCCGGCATCGGCATCAATCACGAGCACATGACGAACAACGATTCCGCCACGGTGAAAAAACAGTACGACAAAATGTTCCATGTCCCGGTCGTCGACCCCCTCACGGATGATCTTTCCGAGCTTGTCGAGGCGGTGGAGGCTCTGCATGACTCATAAGAAAAGCATGGTCTGTCTGTCGTCGATCACGCTCTCCGATCCTGTTATAGAAAAGAACATGGTGCACGCAGACGTCAGAGTCAAAGACGGGGACGGCACGGAATCCTGCTTCACGTTCATGACCAAGTACGAGCAGGAACTCACCACACATGATCTTCCGTTCCTGCGTCTCGCGTTCTGCATGCCGCTCCTCAACTACGGACTGTTCGCCAAGAAATTCGTCTTGCGGTTTCCCGTGTCTCATAATGACCTCTCACTGCTGAACGATCTGAACGTGGTGTTCAGCCGCGACATCTTTGTCAACAAGATAGCACAAGGGAAGAACCCGTACATTCTCCCTGAGTACTTCCCGGATGAGGCAGAGATATCTCTTTCTGACGGCGACCCGAAGGCGGTGATCGCACCAAAGACTGTAGTCGCTGATGACCCCGTCCAGAGTCGTCTGGACCCCATGAAATGCGGAGTGCTCTCCAGCGGAGGAAAGGATAGTCTGCTTACCTATGGGTTACTCAAAGAACTCGGTGCAACTGTGTACCCGCTCTATGTCAATGAGAGCGGTGGGCACTGGCGCACCGCGCTCACCGCGTATCAATACCATCTGAAGCATGAGCCGCACACGAGAAGGGTGTGGGCGAACATCGACCGGTTCTACACCTTCATGCTGGACCACCTACGGTTCATCAGGCTCGATCATCGCAAGGTCTGGCACGACACCTACCCAATTCGCCTGTGCATCTTCCCGTTCTATGTGTTCACCTTGCTTCCTATTTTCACGCATGAGAACATCGGCAACCTCCTACTTGGCAGCGAGTTCGACGACTTGCGTTACGAAATCAAGTACAAGGGAATCAAGCACTACTTCGGCGTGTACGACCAGCACCAGGACTATGACGTGCGGATGAACGTGTGGTACGATGCACGTGTGCCGGGGTTGCATCAATGGTCTGCACTGCGGAACATCTCCGGGTTGGTTGATCAGCGGATTTTAGTGGAGCGGTACCCAAAACTGGCACAGGTGCAACGGTCGTGTCACTCATGTCATATGCAGAACGGGAAGATCTACCCCTGCGGGCGGTGCTCCAAATGCCTCGGCATCCTTCTGTATCTTCTTGCGAGCAAGGCTGACCCGACGGTGATGAACTACCGAAAAAAGGACATCGAGTATTTTTACGAAAACGTCGGGGCATCGTCATTAAAGCTGGATAAAGATGAGAAAGACCAGTCGTTCTTCCTTTTGAAAGGCAAGGACGGGGTCCCTGAGGTCAGCTGCGTTGACCATGTCCAAAAGATCCATATCAACCCAGCGATCGGTGATCCCCTGTTGTACCCAGCGCAGTTCCGTCATGGACTTCTGAAGATTCTTGAGCAGTACACTACAGGGTACTGTGAACTGCAGGAAGGCGAGTGGGTACCAGCGGAGCCGTGGCGAGAGACTAGTATTCTGGAGCGATAGCTCCTGGTGTCCCAAAAAAATTGAAGGGGGAGAGCCCCCTCTTTTATTTTATCACTATTATGAAGAATCCGAGCACAAACGCTTGTTTTGTGATTTTCACTTCCCTTACGTTCTCTGCCTTCACATCGAGGGTGATGGTTATTTTCCCAAGCCCGAACAGCCTCATTGTCAGAGTGGTTTGATTCCCTGGTGGCAGATCCTGGAAGAGTGGTAATAGAGAAAACGTCTTGTTGATTCGACCGAGGAGGCCGCCCTTGACTAAGATGCTCGCAGTGACGTCCCAGGCGGTCACGTTTCCGACGTTTTTGATGATCCACGAAGCGCCCAGCGATGGTCCACTATTAGTGATTTGCAGGAAGGTCTCCCGGAGGCCGTAGGTCTTGAAGCATGCGTCAGCGTCTAAGAATTCAGACCAGGTCTGGCCGTCATTGATTGTGAGGTAGACCGTGCCGTTCAGGTAGAGGTTCGATCCGTTCCCCGATATCCAGTAGTAGTTGTCCGTGAGGTTTGCCGTGTAGAGGACCATGTAGTACGTATGGTTGCGGGTCGCCCAGAGATGCGTGAAGTTGAAGTCTATCCAGGCTAATTGCTGTGGATTCGTCGGGGTTCCGTTCACGACGGGGAAACGACTGGGATCTACGGATACGAGCGCAAGATCGGTGTGGGTCAGGTTGTCTCTCACCGCTAACCAGCAGGGCTTGGTCGTGGTCGCGTTTCTCCCCATGAGGAACTGCGCACGTAGCAGGACCTCTTTCTGTGGTTTGAATGATTGGGCTGCTGAAAGGTTCGCATAGTATCCGAAAATGTTGGTGCGGCCCAAGGGCAACGCCCCGTCGAATGAGGTCATGGATTGATCAAGTTCCTCATGATAGGTTAAGGGGTTGGGGTGTTTGGGTTGGGTGACTGAGCTTGTGAGTGTTGGGAGAGCGGTAGCTTCTAGTCCGGTGATGGCAAGCATCACGACTATCATCAAGGATAGCATTTTCTTCATAAGGTGTTTTCCTCCTTATGCTATGATAATGCATATCATTTATTTAAAATGATACTATGACCCCCCAGCTGACAAGAAACAAAAACCATCGGGCACTAACTATCGTGACCCTAAAAGAAGAAAAAAAAGGGACGTGTGCTTTTTCGCTTTTATGGGAAATTGAAATGCCAGAAGTACAGGGTACCCCAGATCGCAGGGTTAGGTTTGTACCCGCCTGTTAAGTTGTTTAGGATCCAGCTGTTCGGGGCCCAGGTGCTGTCTGGCTGTGCCTTGAAATCGACAGGTCGGTGCGCTGTCCCTGAAAGCCACAGGTAGGTGATCATGCCGGTGCCGTTCACGGTGTCGTACGTCTGCAGGAACTGCTCAAACTCGGTTTTGTGTCGTTGCACGAGGTAGAGCTCGGCGTACCAGTTCCGGAAGCTTTCCAGTCCAAACCAGAGGATGCTTCCCGGGAGCAAAAGCACGATGGTAACCCTGGCGAATTTC